>NZ_JBLRWA010000008.1:0-282511 GCF_048159585.1 Kitasatospora sp. SC0581
ACCCTCGACGCCCGCCGCCGCGACAGCGCCAAGAGCGCCCTCATCACCCTCGTCGAACACGCCCTGCTCGCCCGGCTTCGGTGATCGCGCACGACCGTGGCCCGCGGGACTTCGTACGAAGTCCCGCGGGCCACAGGCATGTCGGGCGCCGACCGGCCCGGGCCGGCTACTCGGTCGGCTCCAGGCCGGCCCGGATCAGGCCGTAGGTGTACGCGTCCTCCAGCGCCAGCCAGGAGGCGGCGACCACGTTGTCGGCCACGCCCACCGTCGACCAGGTGACGGCGCCGTCGGTGGACTCGATCAGCACCCGGGTCTTGGAACCGGTGCCGTGCTGGCCCTCCAGGATGCGGACCTTGTAGTCCACCAGCTCGAAGGTGGCCAGCGGCGGGTAGATGCCCTCCAGGGCCGCGCGCAGTGCCTGGTCCAGCGCGTTGACCGGGCCGTTGCCCTCGCCGGTGGCGATCCGGCGCTCGCCCTTGGCCCACAGCTTGACGGTGGCCTCGTTGCCCGTGAAGCCCTTCGGGCCCTGCTCGCTGATGGTCCGCCAGGACTCCAGGGTGTAGAAGCGGTCCCGGCTGCCGCGCACCTCGTCGCGCAGCAGCAGCTCGAAGGAGGCGTCGGCGGACTCGTAGGTGTAGCCGAGGTTCTCCTGCTCCTTAACCTTGGCCACCACCCGGCCGGCCAGGTCCCGGTCGTTGGAGAGGTCGTAGCCGAGCTCCTTGCCCTTGAGCTCGACGGAGGCCCGCCCGGCCATGTCGGAGACCAGCATCCGCATGGTGTTGCCGACCCGCTCGGGGTCGATGTGCTGGTACAGGTCCGGGTCGACCTTGATCGCGGAGGCGTGCAGGCCCGCCTTGTGGGCGAACGCCGAGAAGCCCACGTACGGCTGGTGGGTGGAGGGGGTCAGGTTGACCAGCTCGGCGATCGCGTGCGAGATCCTGGTCATCTCGGCCAGCCGGCCCGCGGGCAGCACCCGGCGGTCGTACTTGATCTCCAGCGCGCCGACCACCGGGAACAGGTTGGCGTTGCCGACCCGCTCGCCGTAGCCGTTGGCGGTGCACTGCACGTGGGTCGCGCCGGCGTCCACCGCGGCCAGGGTGTTGGCCACCGCGCAGCCGGTGTCGTCCTGGGCGTGGATGCCGAGCCGGGCCCCCGTCCTGGCCAGCACGTCGGCGACGATCTCCCGGACGCCGCCCGGCAGCATCCCGCCGTTGGTGTCGCAGAGCACCACCACGTCCGCGCCGGCCTCGTGCGCGGTGCGGACCACCGACACGGCGTACTCGGGGTTCGCCCGGTAGCCGTCGAAGAAGTGCTCGCAGTCGATGAACACCCGCCGGCCCTGCGAGCGCAGGAACTCGACGCTGTCCCGGACCATCTCCAGGTTCTCGTCCAGGGTGGTGCGCAGCGCGAGCTCCACGTGCCGGTCGTGCGCCTTGGCCACCAGGGTGATCACCGGGGCGCCGGAGGTGACCAGCGCCGCCAGCTGCGGGTCCTCGGACGCCTTGCCGCCGGCCCGGCGGGTGGCGCCGAAGGCGACCAGCCGGGCGTGCTCCAGCTCCAGCTCGACGGCCGCCCGGGCGAAGAACTCGGTGTCGCGCGGGTTCGCCCCGGGCCAGCCGCCCTCGATGAAACCGACCCCGAACTCGTCCAGGTGCCTGGCGATGGCCAGCTTGTCCGCCACCGTCAGGTTGATGCCCTCGCGCTGCGCTCCGTCGCGCAGCGTGGTGTCGAACACGTGGAAACTGTCGTCGGTACGGGTGACCTCGGTCATGACCCCTGGTTCTCCGTTTCGGGGAGGTTGGGTACTGCTCTGCCGGACGTTCTCGTCCCGGCTCCACTGTCCATGGTCCCGCGCGCGGTCCCGGTGTCCCCGGGCCCCTTGTGGGGGCCGTCGGCCGGTCCGGGAGAAACAAAAAGACCCCTCGCGGGTGCGAGAGGTCTGCGCGCGGGTCTGGACGCTAGTGGTCGCTCCGCATCGGGTCCAGCGGAAGCGGTCACTGCGGACCGGCGCGCCTGCTGCTAATAATCAGCGAAAGCGAGGACACGCTGGCAGTCTGGCACAGCCTCCGCGATCCGGCCCGCCCGTCTCGGGATGCGAAACGGGGCAGGCCGGCCGGGGTGCGGGATCAGACGATCCGGTGCAGCCAGTGGTGGGTGTCCGGGGTCTGGCCGCCCTGGATGGACAGCAGCGCCTTGCGGAGCTCCATGGTGACCGGGCCGGGCTCGCCGGCGCCGACGGTCCAGTCGGCGGCGGCGGACTTCACCGAGCCGACCGGGGTGATGACGGCGGCGGTGCCGCAGGCGAAGACCTCGGTGAGGGTGCCGTCGGCGTTGGCCTGCTGCCACTCGTCGGTGGAGATCCGGCGCTCCTCGACGGCGTAGCCGAGGTCCGAGGCCAGCTGGAGCAGCGAGTCGCGGGTGATGCCGGGCAGCAGGGCGCCGGACAGCTCCGGGGTGACGATCCTGGCGTCCTTGCCCTCGCCGAAGACGAAGTACAGGTTCATGCCGCCCATCTCCTCGACCCACCGGTGCTCGGCGGCGTCGAGCCAGACCACCTGGTCGCAGCCCTTCTCGGCGGCCTGGGCCTGGGCGACCAGCGAGGCCGCGTAGTTGCCCGCGCACTTGGCGGCGCCGGTGCCGCCGGGGGCGGCCCGGACGTACTCCTTGGACAGCCAGACCGAGACCGGCTTGATGCCGCCCTGGAAGTAGGCGCCGGCCGGCGAGGCGATGATCATGAAGAGGTAGGAGTTGGCCGGGCGGACGCCCAGGCCGACCTCGGTGGCGAACATGAACGGGCGCAGGTAGAGGCTCTGCTCCGGCTCGTTCGGCACCCAGTCCCGCTCCTGGCGGACCAGCAGCTCGACGGCCTCGACGAAGGCCTCCACCGGCAGCTCCGGCATCGCCAGGCGGCGGGCCGAGGCCTGGAAGCGGGCGGCGTTGGCCTCCGGGCGGAAGGTGGCGATGGAGCCGTCGGCCTGGCGGTAGGCCTTCAGGCCCTCGAAGATCGCCTGGCCGTAGTGGAGGGTCATGTTCGCCGGGTCGATCTCCAGCGGCGCGTACGGCACCAGCTGGGCGTCGTGCCAGCCCACGCCCTCCGTCCAGCGGATGGTGACCATGTGGTCGGTGAAGACCCGGCCGAACCCGGGGTTGGCCAGCCGGGCCTCGCGCTCCGCTGCGGGCAGCGGGTGGGCGGAGGGCTTGAGGTCGAACGTGATGGGCGCCTGGGTGGCCGTGCTCATGGCTGATTCCTTCACCGTGGGGTTGGTCCGGGCCGCCACCGCCGCAGATACGTTTCGGCAAACTTCACCGGAATGGACGCACAACGGCACGGCCCACTGTCGATACTCGCATCCAGAGGGCCGTGCCGAACAGCTGCAAGCTGCGGTGATGTGCGGTCCGGCCCCGTCAGCCGGAACCGTGTGTTCGGATCCGGCCGGTCAGCCGGCTACTCGGGCGACGAGCGCGTCGCCGACCTGGGAGGTGCCGCGGGTGCCCGAGCGCTCGGCCAGGTCCGCCGCGACGGCGGCCTCGACCGCGGCGGCCTCGGCGGCGAAGCCGAGGTGCTCCAGCAGCATCGCGACCGACAGCACGGTGGCGGTCGGGTCTGCCTTGCCCTGGCCGGCGATGTCCGGCGCCGAGCCGTGCACCGGCTCGAACATGGACGGGAACTCGCCGCTCGGGTTGATGTTGCCGCTCGCGGCCAGGCCGATCCCGCCCGTGACGGCGGCGGCCAGGTCGGTCAGGATGTCGCCGAACAGGTTGTCGGTGACGATGACGTCGAACCGCTCCGGCTGGGTGACGAAGAAGATGGTCGCCGCGTCGACGTGCAGGTAGTCGGTGGTGACCTCGGGGAACTCCCGGCCGACCTCGGCGAAGATCCGCGTCCACAGGTGCCCGGCGTGCACCAGCACGTTGTTCTTGTGCACCAGGGTGAGCTTCTTGCGCGGCCGCGCCTGCGCCCGGCGGTAGGCGTCGCGCACCACGCGCTCGATGCCGTACGCGGTGTTCAGGCTGACCTCGGTGGCCACCTCCTGCGGCGTCCCGGTGCGCAGCGTGCCGCCGTTGCCGACGTACGGGCCCTCGGTGCCCTCGCGGACGACCACGAAGTCGATCTCCGGCTGGCCGGCCAGCGGGGACGACACCCCGGGGAAGAGCCGGCCCGGACGCAGGTTGATGTGGTGGTCGAAGGCGAACCGCAGCTTGAGCAGCAGCCCCCGCTCCAGCACGCCCGACGGCACGCTCGGGTCGCCGATGGCGCCCAGCAGGATCGCGTCGTGCGACTTCAGCTCGGCCAGGACGTCGTCCGGCAGCGTCTCCCCGGTCCGGTGGTAGCGCCGGGCCCCGAGGTCGTACTCGGTGGTCTCCAGCTTCACGTCGGCGGGAAGCGCGGCACCCAGGACCTTGAGGCCTTCGGCCACCACTTCCTGGCCGATGCCGTCACCGGGGACTACTGCGAGACGAATGGTGCGAGACATGCTCGGACCCTACTCCGCCGTCCCAGGTACTGACACCTGCCGTCCACGATGCGGACGGTCAAGGGTGGCCGTAAACGGAAACGGGCGTCGAACTGTCAGACGCTCCTGGAAGGTTCCACTCGGCACGTACTGACCCGAGGCCGCGTCCAACTCGTACGTGTGGGCAACAGGCCGCCCCTGCTCGCACTCGATGCGCCAGAAGTGACGAATTCCGGCAGCCGCGTACTTTCGTGGCTTGATCTCACGATCCCACTCCGCCTCGCCTTCCTCGACCACCTCGACGACCAGCACGACGTCCTGGGGGAGCCAGAACGTCTGCCCAGGACCGCTCCCCACCCGGGAATCAACCACCATGAGGTCGGGCTCCGGCCGATTGCGGGAATCGATCTTCAGCCCCATCTGCCACCACACCTCCCAGCCCTCCGGCACTTGGTCGGCCAGTTGGCGGTCGAGCCAGCTGACCGTCCCGGCGTGGAAGATCGTCTGGCGGACGGAGAACACCAGGCTTCCGCACAGCAGCTCCGTATGGGGCGGGAGCTGTTGCAAGCGGTCCACGTCGTCCGCGGTGTAACCGGCAGCCGGCGGCCTCAACCACTCCGGCATCTCCCCAGCGATTTCTGCTGCCACGGAAGCACCGTCTCAGCTCGAATCCCGGCGATGCCATCGCCTCACTCCTTCGAGGGAGCGCGTGCGACGCGGGGGGCGCCCGGGGCGTGCTTAGGGTGGCGGGGTCCGGCGAGGTGTGTGGAACGGGGTGCGGATGGGCGGGCGGCGGCGGGAGGTGCTGGTCTGCGCGGGTTCGGCGGGGCTGGCGATGGGCGGGTACGGGCTGGCGGCGGCGGTGCGCGGGCGGTGGCCGGCCGGGGCGGAGGCGGTCGCCGTGCCGTACCACGCCCACCTGTGGGACCTGCTGCACGGGCAGGCCGCCGGGGACCTGCTGTTCAACTGGAACAGCGGCTACGGGGCCCCGTTCCTGGCGGACTTCTTCGCCTACCTGATGAACCCCTTCTCCTGGCCCACCGCGCTCCTCCCCCGCGACCAGGGCCGGCTCGCCGTCCTCCTGGTCACCCTGGCCACCATCGGCCTGGGCACCGCCCTGATGGCCCAGCTGCTCGGCCGGCTGCACCCCGGCCCCCGGTGGCTGCGGGTGTTCGCCGCCGTCGGGTACGGGCTGTGCGCCTGGGTGCTGGACGTCGGCGGGGCCGCCCCGATGTGGCTCTGGGGCCTGGTCTCGCTGCCCCTGCTCGGCCTGGCCGCCGACTGGTGCCTGCGCGAGCGGCACTGGGTGGCCGGCGCGCTGTGCGTCGCGCTCGCCTGGACGGGCAACCTGTACACCGCCGCGCTGGCCACCCTCGCGGCCGGACTGCTGTTCGCCGTCCGGCTGTTCGCCGCCCCGCTCCCGTTGCGCCACCGGGTCCGGGCCGCCGGCCGGGCCGTCACCACGGCCACCGCCGGGGTGCTGCTCGCCTCCCCCGTGCTGTTCGTCGCGGTGCTGGCCACCGGCCGGGCCCAGCCGGAGTCCCCGGTCGAGCCGCTGGGCCCGTCCGGTGTCGCCGCCCACCTCTCCCGGCTGCTGCCCGCGGCCCACGGCGGGCAGCAGCTGCCGGACGTGGCGATCGGCGTCTTCGGGCTGCTGGTGGTGTGCGGGCTGCCGTTCAACCGGCGGGTGCGGGCTCGGGAGCGGGCCCTGTGGTGCGCGGCGCTGGTGCTGGTGGCGGTCGGCTTCCTCTGGACCCCGACGGTGCTGGTCTGGCACGGCCTGGCGATCCCGGCCGGCGGGCCGTACCGGGTGGCCTTCGTGCTCAGCGGGCTGCTGGTGCTGGCGGGCTGGGTCTCGCTGGCGCACCGCCCGGACCGGCTCACCGTGCTGGGCGGCGCCGCCGTGGTGGCGGTGATCGCCGGCCTGGCGGCGGGCCGGTCCGCGGTGCGCCCGGCCACCTGGGTGCTGCTGGCCGTCGGCGGCGCCGTCCTGTCGGCCGCGCTGTGGCTGCTGGACCGCCGGCCCGCCGACCGGCGGGCGACCGCCCTCGCCACCTGGGTGATCGGCGGGGCGGTGCTGGGCAACGCCGTCTGGTCCGGGTACGCGGCGCTCGGCGCGGTCCCTTCCTCCGGGGTCTCCCCGGCGGCCGTCCGGGCCGGGCACGCGGCCGTCCGGGCGGGCGCCGACTGGCCGCGCGGCCGCAGCGACCCCGGCCCGCACGCCTTCACCCCCAACGACCCGCTGCTGCTGAACGGCCAGGGCGGCGGCTACTTCAGCAGCTACCTGCCGACCGTCACCGCCCTGCTGCTGCACGACCTCGGCGCGGGCTGGACGGCCGGCGGACGGCAGACCGCGAGCGTCACCGACCCGGTCGGGCAGGCGCTGTTCGGCGTCCGCACCCACCTCGACGACGCCCCGCCGCCCGGCTTCACCCCGGTGCGGGCCGCCGCGCCGCCGCTGGTCACCGTGCTGCCGCCGGGCTCCCGGACGGAGACCTCCTCGGTCTGGTCCCGGCAGGAGTCGCTGCTCGGCAGCCAGGTGTACGACGCCCCGCTGCCCGTCCCGGCGGGCGGGCCGGCGCCGGCCCTGCACGGCACCAGCGGCTGGTCGGTGCCGGCCGGCGGGGAGGGCACGGTGTTCACGGCCGCCTGCACGCCGGGCGGGACGGCCTACTTCCACGGGGTCTGGTACCGGGGCACGGTCAGCGGCCTGGGCACCGACTACCGCAGCGACGGCGAGCAGCCCACCACCGCCGTGCCGATCCACCGGCTGGGGACCGTCCCGGCGGACGGGGTGGTCCGGGTGACGCTGCGGTCGGACGTGGTGAGCCAGGTGCCCGCCCGCCCGATCGGCTGCCTGCGGGCCGGTGCGCTGGAGGCCGCCGTCGCCCGGCTCACCGCGACCGGCGCCACCCGGGTCGAGGCCGGCGGGCACACCCTCACCGCGACCCTCCCGGCGGGTTCCACCGGCACCGCGCTGCTCTCCGTGCCGGCCGCCGAGGGCTGGACCTGCGCGGTGGACGGCGGCCGACGTCTCACCCCCGTCCCGGTGCTCGGCATGATCGGCGTCCCGCTGGGCGACGGCGCCTCCCGCGTCGCCTGCGCCTTCCGCCCGCCCGGCCTCACCGAGGGGCTCATCGTCACCTCCGCCACCGCCGCCGTCCTCGCCCTGGTGGCGGTCTTCGCCCGGCTCTCCCGACGCCCCACCCGCGTCCCGCGCCGTGACCGCCGCCGGGCGGCCCTGGGCGCCGACGCACAAGCCGGCACGGAAACCGGCCCACAAGCCGGCACATGACGGGGCGGCCCGCCGGAGTCCCGGCGGGCCGCCCCTTCCACCCGACGGTCAGGGCAGGTCGAGCACCTGGGCCCGCCGCTCGGCCGGGTTGCGGTGGTACAGCAGCAGGAGCCGCGAGGTGTCGCCCGCCGCCCGCCGTACGGCGAGGACGGCGCCCGGGCCCGCCGGGGCCAGTACGGCGGCCGGCCCGGTGAGGCCGGCCCGCGCGGTGAGCGCCGGCCGCAGGACGTCCAGCGGGACGGACGGGGTGGTGCCGCTCAGCCCGATGGTGGAGAGCGCCTCGGCCACGTCCGGCGTCCCGCCCCCGGCGTAGCCGGTCCAGACGCCGTAGCGGACGGTGCTGTGCCCGGGCGCGACGCCGGGCAGGGCGCTCAGCCGGACGGGCAGCACCAGGACGTCGCTGTCCAGCAGCCCGGTGTCGGTGTCGCCCCAGTGGGCGTTGAGCGGCTGGACGTCCAGTTCGGCCCCGGTGCGGGCGTCCAGGGCGCGGGAGACCAGGACGTCGCTACCGCGCAGCCGGTCGGCCTTGAGGATGACGTCGGTGCTGCCGTCCCCGTCGGTGTCCAGCGCCACCCGCACCCCGTACAGCCCCACCGGGGTGGCCGCGGGCGCCCACAACTGCGCCCCCACGTACAGCAGTTCGGAGTCGACGGCGGCGCCGGCCGCGCGCAGGCCGGCGGCCCGCTCGCCGGGGTGCTCGACGCAGACCTCCTCCGCCGGGTCCGGTTCCTTCCCGGTGTCCTTCGGCCGCAGGCCCGCGCCGGGCGCGACCGCCGTGCCGCTGCCGCCGGGCGGGCAGTCGGGCCAGCGCTCGCCCTCGCCGCCGAGGGCGAAGGCGCTGACCAGCCCGGGCTGTTCGCCGGGGGCGGCGCGGCCGCCGAGGGTGACCAGGGTGCCGTCCCGGGCGGTGCGGACGGTGGCCGCCGCCGTGAGGTCGCCGGTCGGGCGCGGGGCGGCCAGCACCGGGATCCGCAGCTGCGGGAGCGCGTCGCCACCGACCGGGGTGAGCAGCACCCGGCCGGAGAGCTCGCCCCGGTAGCTGCGGGCCCGGCCGCCCTGCACGGTGTCGATGGTCGGGTCGGGCGCGCGCCCCAGCTCCCCCGGCACGGCCAGGGTGACCCGTACCCGCGCGGTGCCGCCCGCCGGGACGTCCACCCGGGCCGGTGCCACCTGGTAGGAGGCGCCCGGCAGCCTGGTGGCGGCCGCGTACGAGGTGCGGTACGCCAGTGGCGCGTTCGAGGTGTTGCGCACCTCGATCTCCCGGGTCACCGCCGTCGGCCCGCCGACCTCGACCGGCCCGAAGGAGACCCCGACCCCGCCCTCCACGGCGCCCTCCCCCGCCGCGTAGGCGACGGCGGGCGTGCGGACCGCCCGGTCCACCCGGACCCTCCCGGCCCCGGTGCGCTCGGGCCCGTAGACCGGCCCGCTGTGCTCGTCGCCGAGGAAGGTGTCCTCGGTGGTGTTCATCAGCGCGGCCTTGACCTGCTCGACCGGCCAGTCCGGGTGCGCGGCGCGGACCAGCGCGGCGAGCCCGGCCACGTGCGGGGCGGCCATCGAGGTGCCGCTCTCGCGCTGGCCGCCGGTACCGCTGCCGACCAGGCTGGACCAGATGCCCTCGCCGGGGGCCGCCAGGTCGGGCTTGACCACGCCCGGCACGCCGATGCCGCGCGAGCTGAAGTCGGTCATGGTGTCGATCCGGGCCGGCTGGTCCTGGGCGACGGAGCCGTGCAGCGGGTTGCCGGGCGCGGCGAGCCGGACCGTCACCGGCCCGGCGGCCGCGGCCTGCCGCAGCCGCTCGCCGTCGGCGCGCCCCAGCAGTACGGCCGGGATCCGGTCGTCGCCGGAGATCTCGGCGAGGTGGTCGGAGTCGGCGGCGTACAGGGCGCCGATCGCGCCCGCGTCGGCGGCGTGGTCGGCGCGCGGGCCGGAGTTGCAGGCCCGGTCGGCTTCCCGGGTGTGCCAGGTGAGCAGCGCGATCCGCCCCTTCAGCCGCTGCCGGTCGGCCTCGCCGAACTCGGTGCAGCCGTCCGACTGGTCGGCGGGCAGGGCGAGTTCGCCGCTGACGTCGGCGGTGGACCAGCCCTGGTAGCGCTCGCTCCAGTGCCCCGGGACGACCCCGGCCTGGGCGGCGGGGGCGAGCACGGTGACGCCGTCCACGTCGGCGTGGCCGTGCACCGAGGCGGCGACGGTGATCGCCCGGGCGGCGGTGCCGGGGCTGCCGCCGATGCCGTACACGTCGCCGTCGTTGCCCGCCGCCGCGATCACGACGGTGCCGAGCTCGGCGAGCCGGTCGGCGGCCAGGGCGTCGGTGTCGTCGGTGCTGCCGAAGTGGCTGCCGAGCGAGAGGTTGACGACGTCCAGCCGGTCGCTCAGGTCGCCGTCGCCGTTCGGGTCGGCGGCCAGGTCGAGCGCCTCGGTGACCCGGTCGGTGGAGCCGTCGCAGCCGAACACCCGGATCGCGTACAGCTGCGCGCCCGGGGCGGTGCCGGGGCCGATCCGGAAGCCGGCCGGGTCCAGCCCGGGCCCGTACGGACCGGTGTACGGGTGGCCGTCCGCGGTGACGCCGTACCCGGCCGCGGTGCCGGCCACGTGGGTGCCGTGCCCGTTGCGCACGCAGTCGATCGGGTTGTCGCCGGGGTGCGGCACCGGCTGGTAGTGCGGGGAGGCCGGGTCGGGGTCGTAGTCGTCGCCGACCAGGTCCTTGCCGCCGACCACCTTGGCGTTGGGGAACAGCGCGGGCGGCGCGGGCCTGCCGCGCTCGACCGAGCGGAACGCCTCCTCGGTGCCGGGGCCGCCGAAGTCGGCGTGGGTGTAGTCGATGCCGCTGTCGATGATCCCGATCCGGGTGCCCCGGCCGGTGCCGGCCGCCTGGTCGCCGGCCCAGACCTGCGGGGCGCCGGTCAGCGGGACGGAGTGGGCGTTGTCGCGCCGTTTGGCGACGATCGGGTGGACGGCCCGGACGCCCGGCAGCGCCCGCAGCGCGGGCAGCCGGTCGGCGGGCGCGCTGACCGCGAGGCCGGCGAGCACGGTGCGGGTGCGGTAGAGCTCGCGGGCGGCGGGTGCCGCCCGGTGGACGGCGCCGGCGAGCCGGTCGAGGGCGTCCCCGGCCCGGGCCCGCTGGGCGGCGCCGGCCCGCGCGGCCTCCCGGCGGACGGCCTCCGGGGGGCGCTGGGCGCGCCGGGCCCCGTCGGCGGCGCGCCGCCAGGCGGAGCCGGCCGCCTCGGTGGTGAGTTCGAGCAGGACGGAGGCCGTTCGGCCCGGCCCCGGCGGTCCGGCGGACGGCGGCCCCGCGGACGGTGGGCCGCCGGCCGCCGGGGTGGCGGCGAGGACGGCGCTTCCGGCCAGCAGGGCCAGGGTGAGGCCGATCCGGGCGGCGGGTCGGCGGACGGGTGGCAGACGCACTGGGCCCTCTCCCCCGGCAGGGGGACTGATCCGCACACCGTGTCGCTGACGCTCGCCCACGCGAACGTCGATCACCCCTCCGAGGGCCCCAAATTAGGATGATCGCGCCGACGGGGACGAGCAACTTCCCTCGGACGGACCGGGGTTGCACTCTACTGGGTGACATCCGGCGCACCCGTACGGCTCATTCGACGGATGAACGCCACCGCCCGGCAACCCGGCCCGGAGGCGCCGGCCGCTCAGTGGTGGCCGGTCGCGCCGCCGTTGTCCCGGCGGTCCAGCGCACGCTGGAGGGCGGCGGCCGCGAAGGGGTTCCGCTCGACGGCCCGGCGGCGGCGCGGGGCGCGGACGGGGGCGGCGGCGGGGGCGGACGTGGCGTGACGGTCGGCGGTCGGCGACATACCGGGCTCCTTGGAAGCGGCGCTGCGGAGGGCGAGCGCGAAGAGGGGAAAGGGAGCGCGGGAGCAGGGATCGCCTGCTCGTGAAGGCGCACGCGTACACGGGCCGCGCGCCCTGGCTACAGGGGCGGCACACCGTACGGCCCTTCCACGGTACGACCATGCCCCGGCCGTGTCTGCACGAATACTTGGATTTCCTAGTATCTGAGACGGGTCTCACCCGGGAGAACGCAGCAGGGCCCGGACCACCGTCGAACGGTGGTCCGGGCCCTGCCGGGACGGCCCTGGGGCCGGAGGATCAGCCCAGGTCGACCGAGCGCGCGAAGCGGGCGCCGATCTCGGCGGCGATCGCCGAGAGCACCTCCTGCGGGATCTCGGTGTCCACGGTGATGGAGGCCAGCGCGCTGCCGCCGTCGCGGGCGACCTGCATGCCGGCGATGTTGATGCCCGCGTCGCCGAGGTGGCGGCCGAGCACGCCGACCACGCCGGGGCGGTCCTCGTACTTGAAGAAGGCCATGTGGTCGGTGAGCGCCACGTCCACGTCGAAGGCGTCCACGCCGACGATCTTCTGGGTCTGCTTGGGGCCGGCCAGCGTGCCGGAGATGGCGATCTCCTCGCCGTTCCCGAGCGTGCCGCGGACGGTGATCACGTTGCGGTGCTCGAGGCTCTCGCTGGAGGTGGTCAGACGGACCTCGACACCGCGCTCCTGGGCGAACAGCGGGGCGTTGACGTAGGACACCGTCTCCGCCACCACGTCCTCGAACACGCCCTTCAGCGCGGACAGTTCGAGCACCTTCACGTCGTGCTGGGTGATCTCGCCGCGGACCTCGACGTCGAGGCGGACGGCCACCTCGCCGGCCAGCGCGGTGAAGATCCGGCCGAGCTTCTCGGCCAGCGGCAGGCCCGGGCGGACGTCCTCGGCGATCACGCCGCCCTGGACGTTCACCGCGTCCGGCACCAGCTCGCCGGCCAGCGCGAGGCGCACCGAGCGGGCGACCGCGATGCCGGCCTTCTCCTGCGCCTCGTCGGTGGAGGCGCCCAGGTGCGGGGTGGCGACCACGTTGTCGAAGGCGAACAGCGGGGAGTCGGTGCACGGCTCCTTGGCGTACACGTCCAGGCCGGCGCCGGCCACCCGGCCCTCGCGCAGCGCGCTCGCCAGCGCCTCCTCGTCCACGATGCCGCCGCGGGCGGCGTTCACGATGCGGACGGTCGGCTTGACCTTGTGCAGCGCCTCGTCGCCGATCAGGCCGATGGTCTCCGGGGTCTTGGGGAGGTGGACGGTGATGAAGTCCGACACCTCCAGCAGCTCCTCCAGCGTGACCAGCTTGACGCCCATCTGCGCGGCGCGGGCGGCCTGGATGTAGGGGTCGTACGCGACGATCTTCATGCCGAACGCGGACATCCGCTGGGCGACCAGGACGCCGATCCGGCCGAGGCCGACGACGCCGAGGGTCTTCTCGCTCAGCTCGACGCCGGTGTACTTGTTGCGCTTCCACTCGCCCTGCTTGAGCGCGGCGTTGGCCGGCGCGATGTTGCGGGCGACGGAGATCAGCAGGCCGCAGGCGAGCTCGGCGGCGGTGACGATGTTGGAGGTCGGCGCGTTGACGACCATCACGCCGGCCTTGGTGGCGGCGGCGACGTCCACGTTGTCCAGGCCGACGCCGGCCCGGGCGACCACCTTGAGCTTGCGGGCGGCGGCCAGCGCCTCGGCGTCGACCTTGGTGGCGGAGCGGATCAGGATCGCGTCGACGTCGGCGATCGCGGTGAGCAGCTCGGTGCGGTCGGCGCCGTTGCAGTGGCGGATCTCGAAGTCGGGGCCGAGGGCGTCGACGGTGGCGGGCGAGAGCTCTTCGGCGATCAGTACGACAGCGCTTTTGGAGGTCACAGTGCTCACGACAGTGGGTCCTTAACTGTCCGGTTCCCCCGGGCACGTAGGTGGCGTGGAGGGCGGGGGAAGGTGGCATGCCGCGTAGGTAGACGCACGACGCTGTGGGCCTGACGCGCACTCGGAGTGTATCGACGGGCTGGGTAGCGGGCTGCTCCCGTCCGGCGAAATCACCCGGACGAGAGCAGCCTACTTGTACAAGGACGTTACAAATTCGGGGCCGGGGAAACGGCCCGGAAGGGGTCAGGCGTTCTCGTTGACCCAGCTCATCAGCGAGCGCAGCTTCTTGCCGGTGGTCTCCAGCAGGTGGTCCTCGTCGGCCTTCTTGTACTCGTTGTACTTGGGCAGGCCCGCCTTGTACTCGGCGATCCAGGTGTTGGCGAAGGTGCCGTCCTGGATCTCGGCGAGGACCTGCTTCATCGCGGCCTTGGTGTCCGCGGTGATGATCCGCGGGCCGGTGACGTAGTCGCCCCACTCGGCGGTCTCGGAGACCGACCAGCGCATCTTCTCCAGGCCGCCCTCGTACATCAGGTCGACGATGAGCTTCAGCTCGTGCAGGCACTCGAAGTAGGCGATCTCCGGCTGGTAGCCGGCCTCGACCAGGGTCTCGAACCCGGCCTTCACCAGGGCGGCGGTGCCACCGCAGAGGACGGCCTGCTCACCGAACAGGTCGGTCTCGGTCTCCTCGGTGAAGGTGGTCTTGATGACGCCGGCCTTGGTGGCGCCCAGGCCCTTGGCGTAGGACAGCGCCAGCTCGAAGGCCTTGCCCGAGGCGTCCTGCTCGACCGCGACGATCGCGGGGACGCCGCGGCCCTCCTCGTACTGGCGGCGGACCAGGTGGCCCGGGCCCTTCGGGGCGACCATGCAGACGTCCACGTCCGCCGGGGGCTTGATGAAGCCGAAGCGGATGTTCAGGCCGTGGCCGAAGAACAGGGCGTCGCCGGCCTTCAGGTGCGGGGCGATGTCGGCCTCGTAGACGTCGGCCTGGATCGGGTCCGGGACCAGGATCATGATGACGTCGGCCTCGGCCGCGGCCTCGGCCGGGGTGACGACGCGCAGGCCGGCCTCCTCCGCCTTGGCACGGGACTTGGACTCCGGCTTCAGGCCGACCCGGACGTCGGCGCCGGAGTCGCGCAGCGACAGCGCGTGGGCGTGGCCCTGGCTGCCGTAGCCGATGACCGCGACCTTGCGGCCCTGGATGATGGACAGGTCGGCGTCGTCTTCGTAGAACAGCTCGGCCACGGGGGCACATCTCCTTGCGTGATGGGGTCCGGGTACGCGGTGTTCACCGTATGCGCACGCGGTGTGGTGTGGGTCTTTGCTTCAGGGATTGAGACGCGGAGGCGCGCTGTTCACGCGCTGCGGTCCAGGGCGCGCAGCGAGCGGTCCGTGATGGAGCGCGCGCCGCGGCCGATGGCGACCAGGCCGGACTGGACCAACTCCTTGATGCCGTAAGGCTCCAGCATCCGGAGCATGGCCTCCAGCTTGTCCGAGCTGCCGGTGGCCTCGATGGTCACCGCTTCCGGCGACACGTCGACGGTCTTGGCACGGAACAGCTGGACGATCTCGACGATCTGCGACCGGGTCTCGTTGTCGGCGCGGACCTTCACCAGGACCAGTTCCCGCTGGATCGCAGCGGACTGGTCGAGTTCGACGATCTTTATCACGTTCACGAGCTTGTTGAGCTGCTTGGTGACCTGTTCCAGCGGGAGGTCCTCGACGTTGACCACGATCGTCATCCGGGACACGTCCGGATGCTCGGTCGAGCCGACGGCGAGGGAGTCGATGTTGAAACCCCGACGGGAGAACAGGGCGGCGATGCGGGCGAGCACGCCGGGCTTGTTCTCGACCAGGACGGAGAGGGTGTGCTTGGACATGGGATTCCTCAGTCGTTCTGGAGAGGGGGACATCAGTCGAGGTCGTCGCCGAAGTCGGGGCGCACGCCCTTGGCGAACTGGATCTCGTCGTTGCTGGTGCCGGCCGCGACCATCGGCCAGACCATGGCGTCCTGGTGGACGATGAAGTCGATGACGACCGGGCGGTCGTTGATCTCCATCGCCTGCCGGATGACCGCGTCGAGGTCCTCGGGGCGCTCGCAGCGCAGGCCCACGCAGCCCATCGCCTCGGACAGCTTGACGAAGTCGGGGATCCGGGTGCCCTGGGCCGGCGGCTCGATGCCGTCGTGGCCGGGGCCGGAGTGCAGCACGGTGTTGGAGTAGCGCTGGTTGTAGAACAGCGTCTGCCACTGCCGGACCATGCCCAGCGAGCCGTTGTTGATGACCGCGACCTTGATCGGGATGTCGTTCAGGGCGCAGGTGACCAGTTCCTGGTTGGTCATCTGGAAGCAGCCGTCGCCGTCGATCGCCCAGACCGCGCTCTCCGGGCGGCCGGCCTTGGCGCCCATCGCCGCGGGGACGGCGTAGCCCATGGTCCCGGCGCCGCCCGAGTTGAGCCAGGTGCCCGGCTTCTCGAACCGGATGAACTGCGAGCTCCACATCTGGTGCTGGCCCACGCCCGCGGCGTAGATCGCCTCGGGGCCGACCAGCGTCCCGATCCGCTCGATGACCTGCTGCGGCGAGAGCCGCCCCTCCGGGGCCGGCTCGTAGCCGAGCGGGTAGGTCTTCTTCCACTCGTCGAGCCGCTCCCACCACTCGGTGTAGTCGCCCTTGTGGCCGGCGTCGAACTCGGCCTGGACGGCGACGATCAGGTCGGCGAGCACCTCGCGGGCGTCGCCGACGATCGGCACGTCCGCCGGGCGGTTCTTGCCGATCTCGGCCGGGTCGATGTCGGCGTGGACGACCTTGGCGTTGGGGGCGAAGCCGTCCAGCTTGCCGGTGACGCGGTCGTCAAAGCGGGCGCCGAGGGTGAACAGCAGGTCGGACTTCTGGAGCGCGGTGACGGCGGGGACGGAGCCGTGCATGCCGGGCATGCCCAGGTGCTGCGGGTGGCTGTCCGGGAACGCGCCGAGCGCCATCAGGGTGGTGACCACCGGGGCGCCGGTCAGCTCGGCGAGGATCCGCAGCTCGGCGGTGGCCCGCGCCTTGAGCACGCCGCCGCCGACGTACAGCACCGGCCGCTTGGCGCCGACCAGCATCTTCGCGGCCTCGCGGATCTGCTTGGCGTGCGGCTTGGTCACCGGGCGGTAGCCGGGCAGCGCGGTCTCGACCGGCCAGCGGAAGGTGGTGGTCGCCTGGAGCGCGTCCTTGGCGATGTCGACCAGGACCGGGCCGGGGCGGCCGGTCGCGGCGATGTGGAAGGCCTCGGCGATCACCCGGGGGATCTCGGCCGGGTCGGTGACCAGGTAGTTGTGCTTGGTGATCGGCATCGTGATGCCGCAGATGTCCGCCTCCTGGAAGGCGTCGGTACCGATCGCCTTGGAGGAGACCTGGCCGGTGATCGCGACGACGGGCACCGAGTCCATGTAGGCGTCGGCGATCGGGGTGACCAGGTTGGTCGCACCCGGACCGGAGGTCGCCATGCAGACCCCGACCCGGCCGGTGGCCTGGGCGTAGCCGGTGGCGGCGTGGCCGGCGCCCTGCTCGTGCCGGACCAGGATGTGGCGCACCTTGACGGAGTCCATCAGGGGGTCGTACGCGGGAAGGATGGCGCCGCCCGGGATGCCGAAGACGGTGTCCGCGCCCACGGCCTCGAGGGAGCGGATGAGCGACTGGGCGCCGGTCATGGTCTCGACGACGTGCTGGGGAGCGGGAGCGTTGGCGGCCGGGTTGTCCCCGCGGCGGGGGGATGCGGCGTGCTCGGTCATCTGCCTGTCTCTTCTCGGGTTTTGCCGACCCGGTGCTGCGGGCCCCGTGCTGCGAGGGTGGGGTCCCGGTCCGGGTCGAGCGCCGGCTCTGCCTCAATCGTCCCGCTCGGTCCGACGGATCGGACGGGCTCGGGCGGTCGAGGCCAGGGGTCTTGCGGAGGTGGAACAGCGTCAGTGCAACAAAAAACCCCTCGTGCCCAAGGGCATGCGAGGGGTGGCGCGTCGGTCTGTCACGAGCAGGGCGTACGAGCCCACTCAGCCGACGCGCCCGCCAAGTACGAGAATTCGGGTGCGCATGGCAACGACCTTCCTCCCGTGCGGGGCGGCGTGTCAAGCAGGTGGGACGACCGTCTCGCCATGCGGACCACCCGGCGGGCCAGTAACGGCACGGTGTTCGGGCAGGTCAGAGCCGCCATGGTGATGTGCGCCACGCCCCGGCGCGGCGTCCGTCCGGCCGCTGCCGCGGCCACTCGTCCGGGTGTCCTCGGGGGCAGGCGGGCGGGTGTCGGCGGGCGGGTACGGGCGGCGGGCCGACAGCGGTCCGGCCGGGCCCGCCGGGGTGGACACCGGGCCCGGCGGCGTGGGCAGCGGGCCCGGCGGCGTGGCCAGCGGGCCGGTCGGGGTGGGCAGCGGGTAGCCGCGGCGGGCCAGCGCCCGGCGCAGCCGGGGCTCGTCCAGCGGCGGGGCGAAGGCCGAGCCCTGGGCCTGCCCGCAGCCCAGCTCCCGCAGCGCGGCGACCTGGCGGGGCAGGTCCACCCCCTCGGCGGCGGTGGTCATCCCGAGGTCGCGGCCGAGCCGCAGCGCGTGCCCGGCGAGGGTGCGGCTGAGCGGGGACTCGCCGAGGTCCTGGACGAGCGTGCGGTCCAGCTTGAGCCCGTCCAGCGGCAGCCGGGCGAGCGCGCCGAGCGAGCCGCCGCCCGCGCCGTACCCGGCCAGCCAGGTGGAGACGCCGAGCCCGCGCAGGGCGGAGAGCCGGCGGCCGAGTTCGTCGGCGAGCGAGTCCGGGCCCATCCGGGCCACCTCGATGACCAGTTCGTCGGCGGGCAGCCCGCTGTCGCGCAGCGCCGAGGCCACCGTCTCGTACAGGCCGGGCGAGCAGAGCCGCTCCACCGAGAGCCGGACGGCCACCGGGACGGGCTCCGGCGTGCCGCGACCCCTGCCGCCGGGCAGGCCGCGCCGCTCGACGGCCGCGCTGACCGCCTCCAGGACCAGCCAGCGGGAGAACCGGGTGGCCGCGTCGCCGTGCTCGGCCGAGCGCAGGAACTCGGCCGGGGTGAGCAGCAGGCCGCCCACCGAGCGCCAGCGGGCCTGCGCCTCGACGCCGGTCACCGCGCCGCTGCCGAGGTCCACCACCGGCTGGTGGAGCAGGGTGAAGCCGCCCTCCCGGACGGCCAGCCGCAGCCGCTCCTCCAGCTCGGTGCGGCGCTCCAGGTCGGCCCGCATCGCGGGGGTGTAGAGCACCACCCGGCCCTTGCCCTCGGACTTGGCCCGGTACATCGCCAGGTCGGCGTTGCGCATCAGCTCGTCGGCCGCGGTTCTGGGGTCGGCCGCCGGGCCGCGTTCGGGGGTGCCGAAGGCGATGCCGATGCTGGCGGCGACGCCGAGTTCGGCGCCGCCGATCCAGTACGGCTCGGAGAGCGCGAGGCGCAGCCGCTCGGCCAGCTCCTGGACCTGGAGGCGGCCGAGCGGGCCGCAGACCAGCGCGGCGAACTCGTCGCCGCCGAACCGGGCGACGGTGTCCCCGCAGCGGACGGCGCTCTGCAGCCGGCGGGCCGCCTGCACCAGCAGTTCGTCGCCGACCTGGTGCCCGGCGGTGTCGTTGACCGCCTTGAAGCCGTCCAGGTCGATGAAGAGCACCGCGATCCCGGCGCCCGTCCCGCCCTGCTGGCCACGGGCACCGAGGGCGGCCCGCAGCCGCTGGGTGAACAGCGCCCGGTTGGGCAGGTCGGTGAGCGGGTCGTGGAAGGCGTTGTGCTGCAACTGGGCCTGGAGCATGACGCGTTCGGTGACGTCCCGGCTGTTGAGCAGCAGGCCGTCGCGGTGTCTGCTGACGGTCGACTCGACGTACAGCCACTCGCCGGCGCCGGAGCTGATCCGGCACTCGACCCGGGCGGAGGGCTCGGCGGTGCCGGGGCTGCGGTGGGTGGTGAGCCGGACCCTGGCGAGGTAGCGGCGGACCTCGGAGAGCACCCGGCCGACGTCCTCGGGGTGGACCAGGTCCAGCAGGTTGCCGCCGACCAGCTCCTCCGGGTCCCGCCCGTAGACGCCGAGCGCGGCCGGGGAGACGTAGGAGAGCACGCCGTTGGCGCCGGCGATCATGATGACGTCGCTGGAGCCCTGCACCAGGGAGCGGAAGTGCGCCTCCTTGTGGGCGAGTTCCTGCGCCAGCGACAGGTTGTCGAGCAGCATGACGCCCTGCCGGAGGATCAGCGCCAGCCCGACGGTGCAGGCCGCCGCGGCCACCACACGGTCCAACTCCCGTCCGCCGAGGGCGTTGTAGAGAATGCCCGCGGTGCAGACCGCGGCGGCCGCGTACGGGGTCAGCGCGCTGAAGGTGGTCGCCACCCGGCGGTGCGGCAGGCCGCCGGCCGAGGGGTGGTCGCGCAGCGGACGGCGCCAGCGCGGCGACCACGGCGCCCAGCCCAGCAGCAGGCTGCCGGCGAACCAGCCGGCGTCCAGCAGTTCGCCCGAGTGGTAGCTGCTGCGCAGCTCCGGGGAGGTGAACAGGGCGTCGCAGGTGACGGTGACGGCGAGCGCCAGCATCGCGGTGTGCACCGCCGCCCGGTTGCCGTCCCGGCCGCCGAAGCGCAGCCCGACCACCAGGCTGACCAGCAGGATGTCCAGCACCGGGTAGGCCAGGTTGAGGGCCAGGCGCAGCGGTGAGCCGTCCTCGCCGGCCGCGATCCGGCCGAGCGCCAGGCTCCAGCTGAGGGTGAACAGCGAGCCGGCGATCAGCCAGCCGTCGAGCAGCAGGCAGAGCCAGCCGGCCGCCGTGCGCGGGTGCTGGGCGAGCACCAGGACGCCGGTGATGGCGAGCGGGGCGAACAGCAGGAAGGCGTACTCGGCGAGCGAGTCCCGGGGCAGCGGGGTGCGCACGACCAGCTCGTACCAGCCCCAGGTGCCGTTGCCGAAGGCGACCATGAGCGAGGAGAGGCCGAACAGCAGCCAGGCCGGGCGGGCGTGGCCGCCGACCGTACAGCCGTACACCAGGCAGGACAGCGCGGCCGCCAGGGCCGCCGCGGCCAGCCCGAAGTCGCCCATGAAGACGGACAGTTGGTGCGATCCCCAGCCGGCGGCGGCGCCGGTGGCGTAGGCCACGCAGAGCGCGCCCAGGGCGAACCCGGGCAGCGTACGGCTCACCCCGGGCCGGTACAGCGGGCCGCGGCGGGCGGGTGCGGGCACGTCGGCGGCGGACGTGTCGGTGTGCGGTGCGTCCGGCCGTCCGGTTCCGGGCAGCACCGTTTCGGTGGAGCTCACTCGGCCTCTCCCCCTCCGGCCCGGGGCCTCGCGCCCCGGCCACGGGCCACCGGCCGCGCACCTGTCGGACGTACGCGGTGGCCTGGCGCCCCGTCAGGACGGTGGCCCAGGGGGTGGGCGGCCTGCCGGCCGCCGCACCGTACCGATGCTCCCAAAATGGACCCTACACCAATCCCGTCACTCAATGACACGCACACTCAACTTAGAGTAATGGCGAAAGGGTGGGGAAATGCCCCTGATTCCTACGGATCGGCCCGGTTGGCGGCGGCGCGCGGGCAGGGGCTCACGCGGCGCGCACGGGAGCACGCGGCGGCGCCCGAACACCGGTGCCAGGGTGGACGATCCGTGCTGCCGGGGCGGACGGACAGCGGACCCGGACCGGCCGGGGCCGGTCCGGGTCCGTCGTGGCGCCCAGTTCAGTGGGGCCCTGCTCAGCGGGGCCCTGTCCAGTGGAGTCCTGTTCAGCGGAGTCCTGTTCAGCGGGGCCCTGTTCAGCGGCCCGAGGGGGCCAGGTCCTCCGGGAACAGCCGCAGCCGGTGCGCCAGTGCGGCCGCCTCGCCCCGGCCGCCGACCCCGAGCTTGCCGAGGATGTTGGAGACGTGCACGCTCGCGGTCTTCGGAGAGATGTACAGCTCCTCGGCGATCTGCCGGTTGGTCCAGCCGCGCGCGAGCAGCCGGAGCACGTCCCGCTCCCGGGGGGTGAGGTTGAAGGAGTCCCCCGCGGCCTGGGCCGGCACCGCGGCCGTCCCCCCGCCCGCCCGGCCGGCCGTCCGCCCGGCCGGGGCGAGGCTCAGCCCGGCCCGCTCGGCCAGCGCGGCGATCTGCCCGCCGAGCAGCCGGTCGCCCCGGGCGGCCGCCAGTTCGACCGCCTCGCGCAGCAGTTCGGCGGCGGCCTCGCGCCGACCGGCCTGCACCTCGGCCTCGCCGGCCCGCAGCAGGGCGAGCGCGAGCGGGAACGGCAGGCCGGTCGGCCGCAGCGCCTCCACGGCGGCGGCCCACCCCTGCGCGGTGTCCGCACCCTCCGCGCGGGCCAGTTCGGCCTCCAGCAGCCGGGCCCAACCGTGGTGCAGCGGCGCCCGGGGCCGCAGTGCGGCGGCGGCCGCGGCGATCGCGGCCAGCGCCCCGGCCCGGCCCGCATCGGCCTGCGGCAGGCCCCGACTGTCCGCCTCCACCGCGGCGGCCTCGGCCAGCAGCGGGTAGACGTCGGACTCGTGGCCGAGCCGGCCGTCCTCCTCCAGCGCGGCGAGCAGTTCGGCCCGGGCCTCCAGCGGCCGGCCGCCGAGCGCCGCGAGCCGCACCGCCAGCCGGCTGATCGGCACGCTGTGCTGGACCTGGCCGACCCGGTTGGCCGACCGGGCCTGCGCCAGCATCGTCCCCGCGGTGGCCAGGTCCCCCTTGAGCAGGGCGAGTTCGCCGCGCATCCGGTCCAGGAACTCGGCGTGGGTGCCGGTCGGGCTGGCCGCCTCGTAGCCGACCAGCACCTCGGTGGCCTCCCGGGCCCGCCCGAGGTCGGCGAGCGCCTCGACCAGGTTGCCGGTCAGGATGGCGCCGATGTTGCGCAGCAGGCCGTTGCCGTTCGCGTACTCCAGGCCCTCCCGGGCCAGTCGGACCGCGTCCTCGGGGTGCCCGAGTCCGCGCTGCATGCTGGCCAGGTTGTTGATGCCGCGCAGCAGCAGGTCGGGCACGCCCAGCCGGCGGGCCCGTTCGACCGCCCCGGCGAGCTCGGCCAGCCCGCCCTCGGCGTCGCCCTGGACGTCGTAGCGCAGGCCGCCGAGAGTCATCCGGGCGTGCACCTCGACCGAGTGCGCGCCCACCTCCTCGGCGATCCGGATCGCCCGCTCGGCCAGCTCGATCGCCGCCGGGGTGGGCTTCTTGAGCATCGCCGTCCCGGCGCCGAGCGCGAGCACCTCGGCCTGGACCGCGGTCGGCGGCAGGTGCTCCACCAGCCGCAGCGCGTTCGCGATCTCCTCCTCGTCGCCGGAGCGGCGCAGGCTGCCCAGCATCCGGGCCCGGTTGATCCGGAACCAGGCCGCGCGCACCGGGTGCTCGGCCTCGTCGACCAGCCGCAGCCCGCGCTTGGCCAGGCTCAGGCCGCGCTCGCGGTCGCCGCAGCGCCGGGCCGCGACCACCGCCTCGGCCAGCACGTCGACCAGCTGGATCCGGTCGCAGTCCCCGTCCGCGGTGCTGTGGTCGCAGGAGCCGGGCGGGTAGGTCTCGGCCCAGTCGTACGGGCGCAGGGTGTGCGCCAGCACCTCCTCGGAGACCAGGTCCCACAGCTCCAGGGCGCGTTCCAGCATGCCGAGCTGCTCGGCGAAGGCGTTGCGGCGGCGGGCCGCGCGGGCGGCGTCCAGGGCCGTCGGCAGGGCGCGGGCCGGATCGTGCGCGTGGTACCAGTAGTTGGCCAGCCGGGCGGCCAGCGCGTCACCGGGGACCAGCTGCGGCTGGGCCTCCACCGCGAGCGCGAACCTGCGGTTGATCCGGTGCCGTTCGCCGGGCAGCAGGTCGTCCGAGACCGCCTCGCGGACCAGCGCGTGGCGGAACCGGTAGCCCTCGCCCTCGCTGTCCGGGCGCAGGATGTTGGCGCCGACGGCCGCCCGCAGCGCCTCGATCAGCGCCTCCTCGTCGTCGTCCAGGACGGCGGCCAGCAGGGCGTGTTCGACGTGCGAGCCGCCCTCGGCGGCGATCCGCACCACCCGCTGGGCCTCCTCGTCCAGGCCCTCGACCCGTACCAGCAGGATGTCCCGCAGCGAGTCGGTCAGCCCGGCGCCGAAGCCGTCCTCGAAGGCGGTGGCCAGCTCCTCGACGAAGAACGGGTTCCCCTCCGACCGGCGGTGGATGCGGTCCACCAGCTGGCGGTCGGGGACGGTGGTGCCGAGGATGCCGGCCAGCTGGGCGGCGACCTCGCGGCGGTCGAACCGCGCCAGCTCCAGCCGCTGGACGGTGCGCAGCCGTTCGAGCTCGGCCAGGAAGGGGCGCAGCGGGTGCCGGCGGTGCAGGTCGTCGGTGCGGTAGGTGGCGACCAGCAGCACCCGGGAGCGGTGCAGGGTGCGCACCAGGAAGGCGAGCAGCTCGCGGGTGGAGCGGTCGGACCAGTGCAGGTCCTCGACGGCGAGGACGAGGGTACGCTCCGCGCCGAGCCGTTCGAACAACCTCGCGGTGTGCTCGAACAGCCGGGCCCGGCTGTACTCGTCGTTGGGTTCGCCGTCCACCTCGCCGAACTCGGAGAGCAGCAGGGCGAGATGGCTCTCGCTGCCGGCCGCGGCGGCCTCCAGTTCGGCGCCCAGCGAGCGGTGCAGCCGGCGCAGCGCGGCGGCCAGCGGCGCGTACGGCAGGCCCTCGGCGCCGACCTCCAGACAGCTGCCGAGCGAGGTGACCGCCCCCTGGGCGGCGGCCCGCTCCAGGAACTCCTCCAGCAGCCGGGTCTTGCCGACCCCCGCCTCGCCGCCGATCAGGACGGACTGCGGGCTGCCGGTGCCCGCGCGGCGCAGCGCGTCGGTCAGCTCGGTGATCTCGCTTCCGCGGCCGACGAAGACGGGGCTGACCGATGTGTGCTGCATGGAGGCGAGCATGCCATAGCCGGTGGGGCCCGGCCGAGGGGTTATCTCCCCTGGCGAACGGGTCGAAGGGCCCGAACGCCCGGAGGGGGAGACGCTCACTCGCAGCGTCTCCCCCTCCGGAGTTCCTTCGGCACCGTCGTGGTGCCGCACCGTCAGCATTCGGGCCGACGCACGGGGCGCCGCTGGAAGCGGGCGGCCACCGGGCGCTGCCGCAGGCGGCGGGCTTCCTTGGCCTCGCGCACCAGGCGCTCGTGCTCGGCGCGGGCCACGAGCTCGTGGGCCTGTTGCTGGAAGGTCTGGTACTCGATCATTTCCGGTTCCCCCTCGGGTTTTCCACTGCGTCCTGCTGACAGGTAAGAGCTTCCTCCGCCAGTGGGGGGTGCCGCATCGGGAGCCTGCCGCATCTTCCGGGGCCCGGATGCCTTAGATCGGGCGCAGATCGGGCGTCAGAAAAGGTTTAAGGCCCCGCCTCACCCAGATACATAGGTGAGGCGGGGCCTTAGGCCTTACTTAGAGGGCCTTAGATGCCTTAGACGCCTTAGGAAGGAAGGGTCGACGGCCTAGGCCGCACCCAGCTCTCCAGGCTGGACCTACTGGCCCTCGACGGCGAGCCGCTCCAGGATCAGGTCCTTCACGCGGGCGGCGTCGGCCTGGCCGCGGGTGGCCTTCATGACCGCGCCGACCAGCGCGCCCACGGCCTGGACCTTGCCGTCGCGGATCTTGGCGGCGATCCCCTCGTTCTCGGCGATGGCCTGGTCGACGGCGGCACCCAGCGCGGAGTCGTCCGAGACCACGGCCAGGCCGCGCTTCTCGACGATCGCGTCCGGCTCGCCCTCGCCGGCCAGCACGGCCTCGATGACCTGACGGGCCAGCTTGTCGTTCAGCTTGCCCTCGGCGACCAGCGCGGCGACCCGGGCGACCTGCGCCGGGGTGATCGGCTGCTCGCTCAGCTCGGTGCCGGTCTCGTTGGCGCGGCGCGCCAGCTCGCCCATCCACCACTTGCGGGCCTGGTCGGCCGGGGCACCGGCCGCGATGGTCTCCTGGATCGGGCCCACCGCACCGGCGTTGAGCACCGACTGCATGTCCTTGTCGGACAGGTCCCACTCGGCCTGGAGCCGGGCGCGGCGCACCCGCGGCAGCTCGGGCAGGGCGGCGCGCAGCTCCTCGACCCACGCGCGGGCGGGGGCCACCGGCACCAGGTCCGGCTCGGGGAAGTAGCGGTAGTCCTCGGCGTTGTCCTTGATCCGGCCCGAGGTGGTGGAGCCGTCCTCCTCGTGGAAGTGGCGGGTCTCCTGGACGATGGTGCCGCCGTCGGTCAGCACGGTGGCGTGGCGCCGGATCTCGAACCGGGCGGCCCGCTCCACGCTGCGCAGCGAGTTGACGTTCTTGGTCTCCGAGCGGGTGCCGAAGGTCTCGGTGCCGTTCGGGCGCAGCGACAGGTTGACGTCGCAGCGCATCTGGCCCTTGTCCATCCGGGCCTCGGAGACGTCGAGCGAGCGGATCACCTCGCGCAGCTCGGCGACGTACGCCTTGGCGACCTCGGGGGCGCGCTCGCCGGCGCCCTCGATCGGCTTGGTGACGATCTCGATCAGCGGGATGCCGGCCCGGTTGTAGTCGAGCAGCGAGTGGGTGGCGCCGTGGATGCGGCCGGTGGCCCCGCCGACGTGGCTGGACTTGCCGGTGTCCTCCTCCATGTGGGCGCGCTCGATCTCCACCCGGAAGGTCGAGCCGTCCTCCAGCTGCACGTCGAGGTAGCCGTTGAAGGCGATCGGCTCGTCGTACTGCGAGGTCTGGAAGTTCTTGGGCATGTCCGGGTAGAAGTAGTTCTTCCGCGCGAACCGGCACCACTCGGCGATCTCGCAGTTCAGCGCCAGGCCGATCTTGACCGCCGACTCCACGCCGACCGCGTTGACCACCGGCAGCGAGCCCGGCAGGCCCAGGCAGGTCGGGCAGGTCTGGCTGTTCGGCTCGGCACCCAGCTCGGTCGAGCAACCGCAGAACATCTTGGTCTTGGTACCCAGCTCGACGTGGACCTCAAGGCCCATCACCGGGTCGTACGACGCGAGAGCGTCCTCGTAGGAGACCAGGTTCATGACGCTCACAGCGTCCCTTCTCACTTGAAGCTTGGGAGGTACGGGCCCGGCCGCCGCGTCGCGCGGGGCCGGGCCTGGGCGCTTGACTCAGCTCAGCCCAGCAGCACGTCGTCGGAGCCCAGCTGACGCAGCTCGCGCACCAGCAGGGCGGTGCCGGTGACCAGCGCGGCCGCGCCGACCAGGGCGTTGACCAGCTTGAGGGTGTCGCTCTCCTCGCGGGCCTTGCGGACGTCCTTGACGACGGAGATCGCGCCGAACGCGCTGGTGCCGATGGACAGCCACAGGCCGGGCTTGGAGTGCTTGAAGCCCTTCAGCGAGCCGGAGCCCTTGGCCTTCTCGATCTTGCTCACAGTGCCGGTGCCTCCTCCAGCAGGGTGTGCCCCCACTTGTCGTTGAGTGCGGCCTCGACGGCGCCGCCCACGCGGTACAGGCGGTCGTCCGCCATCGCGGGTGCGATGATCTGGAGGCCGACCGGGAGATTGTCCTCCGGGGCCAGGCCGACCGGCAGCGACATGGCCGCGTTGCCCGCCAGGTTCGACGGAATCGTGCACAGGTCGGCCAGGTACATCGCCATCGGGTCGTCGGCGCGCTCGCCGATCGGGAAGGCGGTGGTCGGCGTGGTCGGCGAGACCAGGACGTCCACGCCCGCGAAGGCCGCGTCGAAGTCGCGCGAGATGAGCGTGCGGACCTTCTGGGCCGAGCCGTAGTAGGCGTCGTAGTAGCCCGAGGACAGCGCGTAGGTGCCCAGGATGATGCGGCGCTTGACCTCGGGGCCGAAGCCGGCCTCGCGGGTCAGGGCGGTGACCTCCTCGGCCGAGCGGCTGCCGTCGTCGCCGACCCGCAGGCCGTAGCGCATCGCGTCGAAGCGGGCCAGGTTGGAGGAGCACTCGCTGGGCGCGATCAGGTAGTACGCCGGCAGCGCCAGGGTGAACGACGGGCAGGAGACCTCGACGACCTCGGCGCCCAGCTCGCGCAGCAGCTCCACCGACTCGTCGAAGCGCTGCATCACGCCGGCCTGGTAGCCCTCGCCGGCGAACTCCTTGACGACGCCGATCCGCATGCCGCGGATGTCGCGCATCCTCGCGGCCTCGACGACGGCCGGGACGGGCGCGTCGATCGAGGTGGAGTCCAGCGGGTCGTGGCCGGCGATGGCCTCGTGCAGCAGGGCCGCGTCCAGCACGGTGCGGGCGCACGGGCCGCCCTGGTCCAGGCTGCTGGAGAAGGCGACCAGGCCGTAGCGGGACACCGAGCCGTAGGTCGGCTTGACGCCGACGGTGCCGGTGACGGCGCCGGGCTGGCGGATCGAGCCGCCGGTGTCGGTGCCGATCGCCAGCGGGGCCTCGAAGGCGGCCAGCGCGGCGGCCGAACCGCCGCCGGAGCCGCCGGGGATGCGGGAGAGGTCCCACGGGTTGCCGGTCGCGCCGTACGCGGAGTTCTCGGTGGAGGAGCCCATCGCGAACTCGTCCATGTTGGTCTTGCCGAGGATGACCACGTCAGCGTCCTTGAGACGGCTGGTCAGCGTGGCGTCGTACGGCGGGATCCAGCCCTCGAGCATCTTCGAACCACAGGTGGTCGGGATGCCCTTGGTGGTGAAGACGTCCTTGAGCGCGAGCGGGACGCCGGCCAGCGGGCCCAGCTCCTCGCCCTTGGCGCGCTTGTCGTCCACGGCCTTGGCCGCGGCCAGCGCGCCCTCGGTGTCGACGTGCAGGAAGGCGTTGACCTTCTTGTCGACGGCTCCGATGCGGTCCAGGTGGGCCTGCGCGACCTCGACGGCGGACACCTCGCCCTTGGCGATGGCGCTCGCGGTCTCGGCGGCGGTGTAGCGGATCAGCTCGGTCATATCGGTCAGTCCTCCCCGAGGATCTGCGGCACACGGAAACGCTGCTCCTCGGAGGCGGGGGCGCCGGACAGCGCCTGCTCCGGGGTGAGCGACGGCCGCACCTCGTCCGCGCGCATGACGTTGGTCAGCGGCAGCGGGTGGGAGGTCGGCGGGACGTCCTGTCCGGCGACCTCGGAAACGCGGGCGACCGCGCCGATGATCACGTCGAGCTGCTCGGCGAAGTGGTCCAGCTCTTCGGGCTTCAGCTCAAGACGCGACAGCCGGGCGAGGTGGGCGACCTCCTCGCGCGTGATGCCAGGCATGCAGCGATCCTCAGGGTGAGTTCTGGTGAGACCCGGCGGTGCCTTGCGGGCGGAGCCGGGCCCGGGCAGGAGCAGCCGGGTTCGGCGCTCCGTCCTCGTGGTCTTTGGACCCCATCCTATGGGGCCCGTCCCCTACCCCGGCCAACGAGTGATCCGCGGCGGCCGTCGCCGGCGCCCGTCACGCGGGTCACCGACACCCGTCGCGGCCCGGCGGCGGCGTCCGACGGGCTACTGCGTCCGACGGGCTACTGCGGCCGGGTGCGGGCCCAGCCCTGCGGCTTGATCTCCCGGTGCGCGGCCTGCACCACCTGGGCCACCGGCGGCAGCGTGGGCGGGATGACCGGCGGCCGGACCGGCGGGAGCGTCGTCGGCGGCAGCGCCGGCGGCCTGGCCGCCGGGCCGATCGGCTTGGCGCCCTGGGCCGGCTGGAAGCCGGCGTGCAGCTGGGGCGGCAGGCCGAGCCGCTCCACCGGCGGGGCGCCGGTGCGGTGCACCCGCAGCCAGGCGGTGGCCTGCTCGGCCGGCAGCGCGGCCGACACCAGCCAGCCCTGGACGGCGTCCACGCCCATGCAGTGCAGCCGCTCCCAGGTCTCGTCGTCCTCGACGCCCTCGGCGACCACGGTCAGGCCCAGCGAGTGTGCGAGCTCCACCGAGCAGCGGACCACCGCCGCGTCGTGGTCGTCGGCGACCATCCGGGAGACGAAGGAGCGGTCGATCTTCAGCTCGCCGACCGGCAGGCTGCGCAGCCGCACCAGCGAGGAGTGCCCGGTGCCGAAGTCGTCCAGGGACATCCCGACGCCGTAGCCGCGCAGTTCGGCCAGGGTGTCGGCGGCCCGCCGGGAGTCGTCCAGCAGCAGCCGCTCGGTGATCTCCAGCTGGAGCGCGTGGGCCGGCACCTGGTGGCGGACGAGGTGGCCGGCCACCCGCTGGGCGAAGCCGGGGTTGAGCACGTCGCGCGGCGAGACGTTGACCGCGACCTGCACCTGGAGGCCCTGCTCGCGCCAGTAGGCGAGCTGGCCGACGGCCGCCTCCAGCACGTAGTCGGTGAGCCGCGGCATCAGGCCGCTGGACTCGGCGAGCCCGACGAACTCGTCCGGCGAGACCTTCCCCTGGCCGGGCCGCTCCCAGCGCAGCAGCGCCTCCAGGCCGACCACCCGGCCGTCGAAGGCCACCTTCGGCTGGTAGTGCAGCTGCACCTCGCCGGTCTCCAGCGCCCGGCGCAGGTCCCCCAACAGCCCGATCCGGTACGGCGTGTCGGCGTCCTGGGTCTCGTCGTACTGGGCGACGCCGCAGCAGCCGCGCTGGGCGTGGCCCATCGCGACGTCGGCCCGGCGCAGCAGCGACTCGGCGTCCTGGGCGTGCTGCGGGTAGACGCAGACGCCGCCGCTGGCCTCCAGGACGAGCAGCAGCCCGTCCAGCCGGATCGGGGCGGCCAGTTCGGCGATCAGCGCCTTGGCGACCCGCTCCAGGCTGTCCGGGCAGTTGATGCCGGGCAGCAGGACGGCGAACTCGTCGCCGCCCATCCGGGCCACCATCGGGCGGCCGCGGCGGTAGTGCCGGGGCAGGCCGGCGAAGACGTCGTCGATGGACTCCCGGGTGGCGCTGCCGGCCGGGCCGCCGGAGCGCAGGGCCCGGTGCAGCCGGCGGGCGATGTGAACCAGCAGCCGGTCGCCGGCCGTATGACCGAGTGTGTCGTTGAGCGATCGGAAGCGATCGAGGTCGAGCAGGATGAGACCGACGCTGTACCCCTGCTCACACTCCGCAATCGCCTCCTGGGCGGCCAGCAGCAGGGCCTGACGGTTCGGCAGATCCGTCAGCGGGTCGGTCAGTTGGTCGCGGGCGCGGTCCCGGGCGATCCGCCAGGCCGCCACCAGCACCGCCAGGGGCACGGCGAACAGCGGCAGCAACTCGGGTTCGTACCGGTAGACCAGGACGGCCAGCGGGATGAGCGGCGCGGCTCCGGCCAGCAGCACGCCGAGCAGCAGGACCGCACCCGCCACCCCCTGCGGCGGGCGTGTGGGCGCACCGCCGGTCGTACGATCCATAAGCCCTGTCCTCCGTCGGGCCCGCCCCGTCAGGCCGCCTTACGGTGAGGCACCGTGCCGGTACCGACAGCTGCCGGGCATGGAGCGACCCCGTGGAACTCCGGTCCAGCCGGCGCCCCCACCCCTGCTGACACTCTGTTGCGCTCCAGGGTATGCCGGGGTCCACCCGGTGGGCAGACTTTCGGACAACCGGAAACGCGCCACCGCGCCCGGGTGCCGCACAGTGACACAATGCCCGCTTTCACGGTGCGGCACCCGGTGACGTTGCATCAGGACGATAACAACACCGATCCGGTCATCAGCCGATCGGGGCGGCTCCGGATCAGTCCTCGACGGGCTCCCCCGCCGCCTCTCCGGCCTCCTCGGGCTCCGGAAGCCCCAGGTGGGCACGGGCGGCGGACGGTCCGTCGGCGAGCAGGACGGTGAACCCGGCGTCGTCCAGGACCGGCAGGCCGAGCTGAACAGCCTTGTCGTACTTGGACCCTGGGTTGTCACCAGCGACCACAAAATCGGTCTTTTTCGAAACCGAACCGGTCACCTTCGCTCCGCGCGAGGTCAGCGCCTCCTTGGCGCCGTCGCGGGTGTGGCCGGCCAGCGTGCCCGTCACCACCACGGTCAGCCCCTCCAGCGGGCGCTCCGCCTCCTCCTCGTCCGCGAACTCCTCGGTGAAGCGGACGCCGTCCGCCTCCCAGTTCCGGAGGACCTCCTTGTGCCACGCCTCCGCGTACCACTCCTGGATCGAGCGGGCGATCGTCGGACCGACCCCCTCGACGGCCGCCAGCTGCTCCTCGCTCGCCTCGAAGATCTTCGTCAGGTCGCGGAACTCCCGGGCCAGCGCCTGCGCGGCGACCGGACCGACGTGCCGGATCGACAGACCGTTGACGAACCGCCACAGCGGCCGCTGCTTCGCCGCCTCCAGGTTGTCGATCAGGGCCTGCAGCGACTTCTTCGGCTCGCCCTTGGTGGTGGCGAAGAAGAAGACCTCCTTCTCCTTGCCCGTCTTGTCGTCCAGCTTCGGCATGCCCGTCTTCGGGTCCCGGACCAGCACCTTGATCGGCAGCAGCTTCTCCCGCGTCAGCCGGAAGATGTCGGCCTCGTTGCGCACCGGCGCCTCGGCCGGCTCCAGCGGCTGGGTCAGCGCGGTGGCCGCGACGTAGCCCAGCCCCTCCACGTCCAGGCACTGCCGCCCGCCGAGGAAGGCGATCCGCTCCCGGATCTGGGCCGGGCAGCGCTCCGCGTTCGGGCAGCGCAGATCGATGTCCCCCTCGGCCATCGGCCGCAGCTCACTGCCGCACTCCGGGCAGTGCGAGGGCATCACGAAGGCCTGCTCGGTGCCGTCCCGCAGGTCGTACACCGGGCCGAGGATCTCCGGGATGACGTCGCCCGCCTTGCGCAGCACCACGGTGTCCCCGAGCAGCACGTCCTTGGCCTTGACGATCTCCTGGTTGTGCAGCGTCGCGTACTGCACCATCGAACCGGCCACCTTCACCGGCTCGGCCAGCACCGCGTACGGGGTGGCCCGGCCGGTGCGGCCGATGCCGACCTTGATCTCCGCCAGCCGGCCGGTGACCTCCTCCGGCGGGTACTTCCAGGCGATCGCCCAGCGCGGCGACTTGGAGGTGGCGCCGAGCCGGCCCTGCAGGGCGATCTCGTCCACCTTCACCACGACGCCGTCGATCTCGTGCTCGACCGAGTGCCGCTGCTCGCCGAAGTGCTTGATGAACGCCCGCACCTCGGCGAGCGTCCCCACCACCCTGTTGTGCCGGGCCGTCGGCAGGCCCCAGTCGTGCAACAGCCGGTAGGCGTGCGACTGGTTGTCGATGTCGAAGCCGACCCGGGCGCCGATGCCGTGCACCACCATGTGCAGCGGGCGGGAGGCGGTGACGTGCGGGTCCTTCTGGCGCAGCGAACCGGCGGCGGCGTTGCGGGGGTTCATGAACAGCCGGATCATCGCCCGGGGCCGCTTGCCCTCCCTGGCGCGCTCCTCGTTCTCCTGCCGGCGCCGCTCGTTCTCCTCCGCGAAGGAGGCGTTGAGCGCGTCGAACTCCTCCGTCGGGAAGTAGACCTCGCCGCGGATCTCCACCAGCTCCGGGACGTTCTCGCCCTTGAGCCGGTGCGGGATCTCCTTGATGGTGCGGACGTTCGCGGTGATGTCCTCGCCGACCCGGCCGTCGCCGCGCGTCGCCGCCTGCGTCAACTGCCCGTTCTCGTAGGTGAGGTTGACGGCCAGGCCGTCCACCTTCAGCTCGCACAGGTAGTGGTAGTCGATGCCGTGCAGCTCGGTGGCGACCCGCTCCACCCAGGCCGCCAGCTCCTCGTCGTCCATCGCGTTGTCCAGGCTGAGCAGCCGCTCACGGTGCTCGACCTCGGCGAACAGCACGGTGGGGGCCCCGCCGACCCGCTGCGTCGGCGAGTCCGGGGTGACCAGGGCCGGGTGCTCGGCCTCGATCCCCTCCAGCTCCCGCATCAGCACGTCGAACTCGGCGTCGCTGACGACCGGCGCGTCCTGCTCGTAGTACCGGGCCCGGTGGTCGGTGATCTCCGCCGCCAGCTCGGCGTGCCGCCTGCGCACCTCCGCCGGGACGTCCTCCCAGCCCTCGACAGCCGTCACCGCAAGCCCTCCTACGTTCTCATTCCGGGTTGTCCACCAGGCTCTGTGCCGCCCGCGCCGCGGACGACAGCGCCCTGCGCGCGTACGCCGGGGAGGCCCCGGCCAACCCGCAGGTCGGCGTCACCAGCACGCGACGGCCCAGCAGCTCCGGGGCGAACCCGAGCCTGCGCCACAAGGTCCTGACACCCTGGACACTACCGGCAGGGTCGGACACTGCCTGGTCAGTGGCGGGGACGACACCAGCGAGGATCATCGTGCCGCCCTCCACCGCCTCGCCGAGATCGTCGTCCTGGCGCTCGGTGAGGAGCGAGAAGTCCAGCGAGATCCCGGCGACCCCGGCCCGGCGCAGCAGCGGGACCGGGACGTCCGGCGCGCAGGAGTGCACGACGACCGGCGCGTCCAGGCTCCCGACCACCTCGCGCAGCACCTCCTCGGCGACCTGCCGGTCGACCGAGCGCAGCCGCTGGAAACCGCTCGCGGTCTTCACCGACCCCGACAGCACGGCCGGCAGCGAGGGCTCGTCGAGCTGGAGGACCACCTCGGCCCCGGGCACCCGCCTGCGGACGTCCGCGAGGTGGCGGCGCAGGCCCTCGGTCAGCGAGCCGGCGATGTCCCGGCAGGCACCGGGGTCGGAGAGCGCCTTCTCCCCGTGCTTGAGCTCGATGCTCGCCGCCAGCGTCCAGGGGCCGACGGCCTGGACCTTGACCGCCCCCTGGTAGCCCTGGGTGAACTCCTCCAGCGCGTCCAGGTCCTCGCCGAGCCAGGAATGGGCGCGCCGGGTGTCCCGGCCCGGACGGTCGGTGAACCGCCAGCCGCTCGGCTCGGTCTGCGCGAACAGCTCGACCAGCAGGCCGGCGCCGCGGCCGATCATGTCCGCGCCCGGCCCGCGCGTGGGCAGCTCGGGCAGGAACGGCAGGTGCTCCAGTGCCCCGGTGGAGGTCTTGGCGGCCTCCCGGGCGTCGGTACCGGGCAGCGAACCGACACCGGTGGCGGCGCCACGCAGGTCGGGGAAGGGATGTGGGGTGCTCACCCGCCCGAGCCTACTCAGCCGGACGGCCCCGGCGCCGAGCACGGGGCTCGGCACCGGGGCCGTCGGGGTGGGGCGGGGGTCAGTAGCTCTCGACACCGAACTCGTCGACCACGAGGTGCAGCGGGGCGCCGCTGGCGTTGTAGAACGACACCTTGCCGTCCTTGACCGGGACCACGACCTGGTTGGAGATGGTCTCCCCGGGCAGGAAGTTCAGGTTCGAGACGGTCGGCACCGCGTCACCGTGCGGGTACACGGTGAGGTGGCCGTCGGCGCCCGGCTCGGTGACCGTCACGTTCAGGGTCATCGCCGTGACGTTGGAACCCCTGGTGTCGATGGTTACGGTGCCCCAGGCCGGAACGGCCCGGCTGCCGGCCCCCCACACGATACGGGTGTCGAGCCGCCGCTCCGGGTCTTCGGGCCAGTAGCTGACCTTGCCCTCGGCACTGTAGTAGCCCGCGAGGTCCGCGATCAGGTGCACGGTGCCGCCGGAGGCGTTGTAGAACGACACCTTGCCGTCCTTCACCGGCACCGTCACCAGGTTCGGGATCGTCCGCCCCGCCGTCCAGTTGAGGTTGGAGGCGTCCGGCGCCTTGTCCCCGTGCGGGTAGACGGTCAGGTGCCCGTCGGCCTGCGGGTCGGTCACCGTCACGTTCATCGTCACCGCCGTCACACCGGACGCCGGAACCCCGGCCACCCCCGCCACCGGCAGGTCCACCGTGCCGTACGCCGGAACCGCCTGCGCCGCCGGGACACCGACCGGCGCCCGGGTGTCCAGCAGCCGGTCCGGACCCTGGGGGTGGAACAGCGAACCCTTCGGGCCGTAGTAGCCGGCCAGATCGGCGATCAGGTGCACCGTGCCGCCGGAGGCGTTGTAGAACGACACCTTGCCGTCCTTCACCCGCACCGTCACCTGGTTGGCGATCGTGCGACCGGCCGGCCAGTTGAGGACGGAGGCGGTCGGTACCGCGTCACCGTGCGGGTACACCGTGAGGTGCCCGGCCTCCTGCGGGTCGGTCACCGTCACGTTCATCGTCACCGCTGTCACACCGGATGCCGGAATCCCGGCCACACCGGCCACCGGCAGATCGATCGTGCCGTACGCCGGAACCGCCTGCGCCGCCGGGACACCGACGGCCGCACGGGTGTCCAGCAGCCGGGCCGGACCCGCCGGGGTGAAGGCACTGCCGACGTTGAAGGTCTCGAACGCACCACGGTCGCGGAATCCGCTGCCCGTACCCGAATTGGGAACGGTCGGGTCATCGGCGGCCGCACGGCCGTTGATGTCGGTCGGCAGCATGCCCGGGGCGTTCTCGTCGGCCGAGTCGATCCGGTGGTCGGCCGGGGCGGTCGGCCCCTTCGGCACGTCGGTCAGGTGCACCCAGTCGTGCGCGCCCTGGCCGGTGGCCGCGGTGAACGCCTGCTGGGTGGCGTAGGTCGTACCGGCCCAGTCATAGCCCGCGCCAGCGCTGCGACGGTCGATCAGGTTGTAGTCGACCTTGGTGCCCGAGGCCGCACTCGCCCCGACGGTGATTCCCGTGGCGGCGGCCGGGGTGGCGCAGGCCGCGTTCCCCCCCTTCGCCGTGTTCACCACGTTGTTCTCGACCACCGCGCCTGCCGAGCCGCCGTCCAGCACGATGCCCCGGGAGCAGGGCGCACTGACAGTGTTGGCCACCACCACGGTGTTCGGGGCGTCCTTGACCAGAACTCCCTCGGTACCGGACGTCCGGATGTTCTGGAGCAGATTGGTGGTCACGACCGTACCGGTGGAGCCGCCGTCCACGACGACCACCGATCCTGCGGGAGAGTTAACCGTGCTGCGTCCGATGCGCACCCCGACGGAGCCGTTGGTGATGTGGATCCCGCTGCCGCCGTCGAGGTCGACCTTGTCAAAGGAAACGTCGTGGGCTCCGTCCACCGTTACGGTGGGGGTCCCCGCTGCCGCGCTGATTCCGAGGCCCTCGAAGCGCAGGTGGTCGGCACCCTTGACGACGAACCCGTCGACTGGCTTGCCGTTCCCCCCGATCGTCCCGTACGAGGTCCAGCTGGAATGGGCACGGAAGGTGATCGGCGCCTCAGCCGTTCCCGATCGTGTGATGGTCAGGTTCTCGCCGTAGGTGCCGTCGACGATCTCGACGGTCTGGCCCGGCTGGACGGCGGCCGCCGCCGCGCCGATGGTGCAGTACGGGGCCGACTGGGCGCCGCTGCCGCTGTCGGTGCAGTTCGCGCCCGCGGCGTTGTTGACGTAGAGCGAGCTGCCGGCCGCGGCCGCGCCGCTCGCGGAGACGGCCGGCAGGCCGACCGCCCCGAGCAGCGTCACGCCGGCGGCGAGAGCTGTACGGAATCTGGAAATGGGAACCCCCCAGGGCACTTTGAAACACTTGTGACGCATTTCGACCCCCCGGCGTCGGGAATAGATCGTCCGGAGAGCGTCCGGATCATTCCACGGCGCGGGAACCGGCGCCAAGGAGGTTTCCGCGAACCTCCGGACCGGACGGCGACGGCCCCCGGGACCGGGCACGGGGCCTGGTTCCGGGGGCCGTTCGTACGGAGCTGGGTCAGTACGCCTGGTAGCCGAACCTGTCGACCACGAGGTGCAGCGGGGCGCCGCTGGCGTTGTGGAAGGAGACCTTGCCCTTGCTGACCGGGACGACCACCTGGTTGGCGACGGTCTCCCCGGGCAGGAAGTTGAGGTTGGAGGCGTTGGGCACCGTGTCGCCCTGGGGGTAGACGGTGAGGTGGCCCTCGGCGCCGGGCTCGACGGCCGTGACGTTCAGGGTCATTCCGGCGAGGTAGGGGTAGTTCACGAGGTCGAGGGTGAGGGTGCCCCAGGCGGGGACGGGTGCGCTGCCGCCCGGCTGGACGCGGGTGTCCAGGAGCCGCTCGGGGCCATCGGGGTGGTAGCTGATCCTGCCCTCGGCGGTGTGGTAGCCGGCCAGGTCGGCGATCAGGTGCACGGTGCCGCCGGAGGAGTTGTAGAAGGACACCCTGCCGTCCTTCACCGGGACGGTCACCAGGTTCGGGGTGGTCCGGCCGGCCGTCCAGTTGAGGTTGGAGGCGTTCGGGCGCTGGTCGCCGTGCGGGTGGACGGTGAGGTGGCCGTCGGCCTGCGGCTCGGTGACCGTGACGTTCATCGTCACGGCGGTGACGCCCTCGGCCGGGACGCCCGCGAGGCCCGCGACCGGGAGGTCGACGGTGCCCCAGGCGGGCACGGCCGCCGCCGACGGCACGCCGATCGGCGCCCGGGTGTCCAGCAGCCGGGTCGGGCCCTGCGGGTGGAACAGCGAGCCCTTGGGGCTGTAGTAGCCGGCGAGGTCGGCGATCAGGTGCACGGTGCCGCCGGAGGAGTTGTAGAACGACACCGTGCCGTCCTTCACCGGCACCGTCACCAGGTTGGCGACGGTGCGCCCGGCCGTCCAGTTCAGGGCGGAGGTGTCCCACGGGCGGCTGCCGTGCGGGTAGACCCGCAGGTGGCCGTCGACGCCCGGCTCGGTGACCGTGACGTTCATCGTCACGGCGGTGACGCCCTCGGCCGGGACGCCCGCGAGGCCCGCGACCGGGAGGTCGACGGTGCCCCAGGCGGGCACGGCCGCCGCCGAGGGCACGCCGATCGGCGCCCGGGTGTCCAGCAGCCGGGTCGGGCCGGCCGGGGTGAACGCGCTGCCGACGAAGGAGCGTTCGGTCGCGCCGCGGTCGCGGGTGCCGCTGCCCGTACCGGTGTTGGGCACCGTCGGGTCGTCGACGGGCGCCCTGCCCTCGGAGTCGGTCGGGAGCATGCCCGGGGCGTTCTCGTCCGCCGAGTCGACCTTGGGGTCCGCCGGCGCGTCCGGGCCCCGGTCCACCAGGCTGGGCGCCACGATGTCGTGCTCCCCCTGGCCGGTGGCCGCGGTGAAGGCCTCCTGCGAGGTGTACGGGCCGCCGGCCCAGCTGTAGGCCGGGCCGCCGCTGCGCGGGTCGACCACGTTGTAGTCGACCTTGCTGCCGGCGGTGGCGTCCGGCCCGACGGTGATGCCGATGGCCTCGGCGGACCTGGCGCCGCAGGCCCGCGGGCCGTTCGCGCTGTTCACCACGTTGTTCTCGACCACCGCGCCGGCCGAGCCGCCGTCCAGCACGATGCTCCGGGAGCAGGGCGCGTTGACGGTGTTGGCCACCACCACGGTGTTCGGGGCGTCCTTCACCACGATGCCGGGCACGGTCCCGGGTCCGGACCCGGGCTTGTACACCTGGTTGGTGGTCACGACCGTGCCGGTGGAGCCGCCGTCCACGGTGACCGCCGGGTCCTGGTAGGAGCCGATCCTGCCACGCGCGAAGCGCACGTCGGCGGAGCCGTTGGTGACGTGCAGGGTGGCGCCCTCGGCGATGGTCACCTGGTCGAAGGAGACGTCGCGGGCCCCGTCCACCAGGAGGGTGCTCTTCGGGGCCGCGGTGAGGTAGAGGTTCTCGAAGCGCAGGTGGTCGGCGCCCCGGACGACGAACCCGTTGACGGGAGTCTTCTGGTCGCCGATCATCGGGCCCGAGCCCCCTGGGCCGGTGACGCCGCGGACGGTGATCGGCGCCCCGGCGGTGCCCGACCGGGTGAAGGTCAGGTCCTCGGGGTACGTGCCCTCGCCGATCTCGACCGTCTGGCCGGGCTGGACGGCGGCCAGCGCCGGACCGATGGTGCAGTACGGCGCCGACTCGGTGCCGGTGCCGCTGTTGGTGCAGCCGGTCGTGCGGTGGACGTGGAGGGTGGTGCCCGCCGCGGCCGCGCCGCTCGCGGAGACGGCCGGCAGGCCGACCGTCCCGAGCAGCGTCGCACCGACGACGAGAGCCGTGCGGATTCTGGACAAGAGGAGCCCCCCTGGGCGCTGTTGAGCTTTGGTGACGCTTTTGCCCTCGCTTGATCCGTCCTTGATCGACTTGAGGGCGGAGCGGATCATTCCACAGTCGAACGGTCGTGTCAGTACGTCGCACGGGCCGCCGCCGTACGCGAACGGCCCCCGGAACCGAGCGCGGGGCTCGGTTCCGGGGGCCGTTTTCCTACGGGCCGGGGTCAGTACGCCTGGTAGCCGAACTCGTCGACCACGAGGTGCAGCGGAGCACCGCTCGCGTTGTAGAACGACACCTTGCCGTCCTTGACCGGGACGACCACCTGGTTGGGGATCGTCTCGCCGGGCAGGAAGTTCAGGTTCGAGGCGTTCGGCGCCGCGTCACCGTGCGGGTAGACGGTCAGGTGCCCGTCGGTGCCCGGCTCGGTGACCGTCACGTTCAGGGTCACCGCCGCGACGGCCGGACCGTACGGGATCGGCAGGTCGAGGGTGCCCCAGGCCGGGACGGCCGGTGTCCGGAAGCCCGGGTCGCGGGTGTCCATCCAGCGCTGGGGGCCGTCGGGGTGGTAGCTGACCCTGCCTTCGGCGGTGTAGTAGCCGGCGAGGTCGGCGATCAGGTGCACGGTGCCGCCCGAGGCGTTCTGGAAGGACACCTTGCCGTCCTTGACCGGCACCGTGACCAGGTTCGGAATCGTCCTCCCGGCAGGCCAGTTGAGGTTGGAGGCGGTCGGCGTCGCGTCCCCGTGCGGATAGACGGTCAGGTGCCCGTCGGCCTGCGGCTCGGTCACCGTCACGTTCATCGTCACCGCCGTCACCCCGGACGCCGGGACCCCGGCCACGCCCGCCACCGCGAGGTCGACGGTGCCGTACGCCGGAACGGCCTGCGCCGCCGGGACGCCGATCGGTGCCCGGGTGTCCAGCAGCCGGGTCGGGCCCTGGGCGTGGAACAGCGAACCCTTCGGGCTGTAGTAGCCCGCCAGGTCGGCGATCAGGTGCACGGTGCCGCCCGAGGCGTTCTGGAACGACACCTTGCCGTCCTTGACCGGCACCGTCACCAGGTTCGGAATCGTCCGCCCGGCAGACCAGTTGAGGTTGGAGGCGGTCGGCGTCGCGTCCCCGTGCGGATAGACGGTGAGGTGCCCGTCGGCCTGCGGCTCGGTCACCGTCACGTTCATCGTCACCGCCGTCACCCCGGACGCCGGGACCCCGGCCACCCCGGTGACGGGCAGGTCCACGGTCCCCCCGGCGGGGACGGGCTGCGCCGCCGGCACGCCGATCGGCTGGCGGGTGTCGAGCAGCCGGGTCGGGCCCGCCGGGGTGAAGGCGCTGCCGACATCCGCGTTCTCGTAGGCGCCGCGGTCGCGGAAGCCGCTGCCCGTACCGGTGTTGGGGACCTTGGGGTCGTCCACCGCGGCGACGCCGCCGATGGCGGTCGGCAGCATGCCCGGGGCGTTCTCGTCCGCCGAGTCGGTCACGTGGTCCGGCGGCGCGTCCGGACCCTTCTGGATCGACGACGGCGCGACGAAGTCGTGCGCGCCCTGGCCGGTGGCCGCGGTGAAGGACGGCTGGTCGCCGTACGCCGTCCCGGCCCAGCTGTAGGCCGCGCCGCCGCTGCGCGGGTCGACCACGTTGTAGTCGACCTTGGTGCCCGCGACGGCGTTCGGGCCGACGGTGATCCCGGTCGCGCGGGCGGTCTGGTCGCGGCACGGGTTCATGCCGTACAGGGCGGTGTTCACCAGGTTGTTCTCGACCACCGCGCCGGTCGAGCCGCCGTCCAGCACGATCCCGGCGAAGCAGGACGAGGTGACGTTGTTGGCCACCACGACGGTGTTCGGCGCGTCCTTGACCAGGACCCCGGTCATGTCGGGCCCGGCGTAGGGCATGAGCGCGTTGGTGGTGACGACCGTCCCGGTGGAGCCGCCGTCCACGGTGACCGCCGGGCCCTGCACCCTTCCGACGTCGCCGTGTCCGAGGAGCACCCGCTCGGAGCCGTTGGTGACGTGGATGCCGGTTCCACCGGTGAGGTAGGCGTTGTCGAAGGAGACGTCACGGGCGCCGTCCACCAGCACGGCCGCCTTCTGGGAGACCGCCGCGACGGTCAGGTTCTCGAACCGGACGTGCTCGGCGCCCCGGACGACGAACCCGTTGACGGGCCTGTCCCCCGTGCCGATCTTGGTGAGGCCGCCGCCGTTGTTCTCGTCGGGCGTCCTGCTGGCGCGGAAGGTGATCGGCGCCTCGGCCGTGCCCGACCGGGTGACGGTCACGTCCTCGATGTACGTACCGTCCGCGATGTCGACGGTCTGGCCCGGCTGGACGGCGGCCGCCGCCGCGCCGATGGTGCAGTACGGCGCCGACTGGGTGCCGCTGCCGCTGTCGGTGCAGTTCGCACCCGCGGCGTTGTCGACGTGGAGCGTGCCGCCCGCCGCGACCGCACTGCCCGCGGAGACGGCCGGCAGACCGACCGCCCCGAGCAGCGTCACGCCGACGACCAGCGCTGTACGGAATCTGGACACAGGAGCCCCCCGTGGGCGAATTGAAGCGTGGATGACGCTTTCGACCCCCCGCCGTCCGGAGCCGGTCGGCTGGAAGGCGGAGCGGATCCTGCCACGGCCCGGGGCCCGTGCCAAGACGGATTTCACAGCTCGCGGAAACACGCGAACGGCCCCGGCGCCGAGCGGGGTGCTCGGCGCCGGGGCCGTCGGGGCGGGCGCGGGTGCGCGTACGGGTCAGTACGCCTGGTAGCCGAACAGGTCGACGATCAGGTGCAGCGGAGCACCGCTCGCGTTGTAGAACGACACCTTGCCGTCCTTGACCGGGACGACCACCTGGTTGGGGATCGTCTCGCCCGGCAGGAAGTTCAGGTTCGAGGCGTTCGGCGCCGCGTCACCGTGCGGGTAGACGGTCAGGTGCCCGTCGGTGCCCGGCTCGGTGACCGTCACGTTCAGGGTCACCGCCGCGGCGTTCGGGATCTCGCCGACCGGGACGTCCACCGTGCCCCAGGCCGGGACGGTGGCCGCCGGGCGGACGCCCGACTCCCAGTAGGTGTCCTGGCGGGTGTCGAGGACCCGGATCGGGCCGGCCGGGCGGTAGCTGACCTTGCCCTCGGTGGCGTAGTAGCCCGCGAGGTCGGCGATCAGGTGCACGGTGCCGCCGGAGACGTTCTGGAAGGACACCTTGCCGTCCTTCACCGGCACCGTCACCAGGTTCGGAATCGTCCGCCCGGCCGTCCAGTTGAGGTTCGACGCGTTCGGCGCCTTGTCACCGTGCGGGAAGACGGTGAGGTGACCGTCGGCCTGCGGCTCGGTCACCGTCACGTTCATCGTCACGGCGGTGACGCCGGTCGCCGGCACGCCCGCGACACCGGCCACCGGGAGGTCGACGGTGCCCCCGGCCGGAACCGCCTGCGCCGACGGGACGCCGATCGGCGCCCGGGTGTCCAGCAGCCGGGTCGGACCCTGGGCGTGGAACAGCGAACCCTTGGGGCTGTAGTAGCCCGCCAGGTCGGCGATCAGCTGCACCGTGCCGCCGGAGGCGTTGTAGAACGACACCTTGCCGTCCGTCACCGGAACCGTGACCAGGTTCGGGATCGTCCGCCCGGCGGGCCAGTTCAGGTTCGACGAGTTGGGCGCCGCGTCCCCGTGCGGGTACACGGTGAGGTGCCCGGCCTCCTGCGGGTCGGTGACCGTCACGTTCATCGTCACGGCGGTGACACCGGTCGCCGGGACCCCGGCCACGCCGGCCACCTGGAGGTCGACGGTGCCCCAGGCCGGGACGGGCTGCGCCGTCGGCACGCCGATCGGCTGACGGGTGTCCAGCAGCCGGGTCGGACCGGCCGGGGTGAACGCGCTGCCGATGTCGAGCATCTCGTAGGCACCGCGGTCGCGGAAGCCGCTGCCCGTACCGGTGTTGGCGACCGTCGGGTCGTCCACCGGGGCCTGGCCGCCGCGGTCGGTCGGCAGCATGCCCGGGGCGGTCTCGTCCGCCGAGTCGATCCGGTGGTCGACCGGGGCGTCCGGGCCCTTCGGCACGTAGGTCAGGGCGACGAAGTCGTGCACGCCCTGGCCGGTGTTCGCGGTGAGCTGGTCCTGGGTGCCGAAGGCGGCGCCGGCCCAGCTGTAGGGCGCGCCGCCGCTGCGCGGGTCGATCAGGTTGTAGTCGACCTTGGTGCCCGCGGTGGCGTTCGCCCCGACGGTGATCCCGGTGGCGGCGGCCGGGGTGGCGCAGGCCGCGTTCTGGTTCTTCGCGGTGTTCACCACGTTGTTCTCGACCACCGCGCCGGTCGAGCCGCCGTCCAGCACGATCCCGGCGAAGCAGGACGAGGTGACGGTGTTGGCCACCACGACGGTGTTCGGCGCGTCCTTGACCAGGATCCCGGTCATGTCGGACACGTAGTTGGCCTGGACCACGTTGGTGGTCAGGACGGTCCCGGTGGAGCCGCCGTCGACCTGGAGCAGCGGACCGGGCGCGTAGCTGAAGTTGCCGCGGGCCCAGGTGACCTTGTCGGAGGCGTCGGTGATCCGGACGCCACCGCCCGAGGCCGCGATGTTCGTGAAGGAGACGTCGTGCCCGCCGTCGACCACGACGGCCGGACGCTGGTTGCTCAGCACCGTCAGGTTCTCGAAGCGCAGGTGGTCGGCGCCCTTGACCACGATGGCGCTGTCCGGGTGGTTCGGCGCCCCGCCGCTGAGCGAGGCGACGCCGCCCGACGAGTACTGCTGGGCCTGGCTGCGGAAGGTGATCGGGGCGTCGGCGGTGCCGGAGCGGGTCACGGTCACCGCGGTGTCGACGTAGGACCCGGCCGCGATCTCGACGGTCTGCCCCGGCTGGACGACCGCCGCGGCGGCCGCGACGTGGCAGAACGGCGCCGACTGGGCGCCGCCGCCGCTGTCGGTGCAGTTCGCACCCGCGGCGTTGCTGACGTAGAGCGTGCCGCCCGCCGCGGCCGCGCCGCCCGCGGAGACGGCCGGCAGACCGACCGCCCCGAGCAGCGTCACACCGGCGGCGAGGGCCGTACGGAGTCTGGAAATGGGATCCCCCTGGGCATTGTGCAGCGCTGATGACGCTTTCCGGCCCCCCTGTGTCCTGAACTGATCGGCTGGAGGGCGGAGCGGATCATTCCATAGCGGAAGGGGCCGCGCCAACGACAAATCCGCAGGCCACCGCACCGCACGCGAACGGCCCCGGAGTCGAGCGCGGGGGCTCGGCTCCGGGGCCGTCGGGGCGGGCGCGGGTGCGCGTACGGGTCAGTACGCCTGGTAGCCGAACAGGTCGACGATCAGGTGCAGCGGAGCACCGCTCGCGTTGTAGAACGAGACCCTGCCGTCCTTGACCGGGACGACCACCTGGTTGGGGATGGTCTCGCCGGGCAGGAAGTTCAGGTTCGAGGCGTTCGGCGCCGCGTCACCGTGCGGGTAGACGGTCAGGTGCCCGTCGGTGCCCGGCTCGGTGACCGTCACGTTCAGGGTCAGCGCGGTGACGTTCGGGATCTCGCCGACCGGGATCTCCACCGTGCCCCAGGCCGGGACGGTGCCCGCGGGGCGGGCCTCCGAGTCCCAGTTGGCGTCCTGGCGGGTGTCGAGGAGCCGGTACGGGCCGGCCGGGCGGTAGCTGACCTTGCCCTCGGCGCTGTAGTAGCCCGCGAGGTCGGCGATCAGGTGCACGGTGCCGCCGGAGGCGTTGTAGAACGAGACCTTGCCGTCCTTCACCGGCACCGTCACCAGGTTCGGGATCGTGCGCCCGGCCGTCCAGTTGAGGTTGGAGGCGTCCGGCGCCTTGCCGCCGTGCGGGTAGACGGTCAGGTGCCCGTCCTGCTCCGGGTCGGTGACCGTCACGTTCATCGTGACGGCGGTGACACCGGCTGCCGGGACGCCCGCGACGGCGGTGACCGGCAGGTCCACGGTGCCCCAGGCCGGGACCGCCTGGGCCGACGGGACGCCGATCGGCGCCCGGGTGTCCAGCAGCCGCGTCGGGCCCTCGGCGTGGAACAGCGAACCCTTGGTGCCGTAGTAGCCGGCGAGGTCCGCGATCAGGTGCACCGTGCCGCCGGAGGCGTTGTAGAACGACACCTTCCCGTCCGTCACCGGAACGGTCACCAGGTTCGGAATCGTCCGCCCGACGACCCAGTTCAGGTTCGACGAGTTCGGCGCGGCGTCACCGTGCGGGTAGACGGTCAGGTGGCCGTCGGCGCCCGGCTCGGTCACCGTCACGTTCAGCGTCACGGCCGTCACGCCCTCCGCCGGAACGCCCGCGACACCGGTCACCGGGAGGTCGACGGTGCCCCAGGCCGGGACGGGCTGCGCCGACGGGACGCCGATCGGTGCCCGGGTGTCCAGCAGCCGGGTCGGACCGGCCGGGGTGAAGGCGCTGCCGATGTCGAGCATCTCGTAGGCACCGCGGTCGCGGAAGCCGCTGCCCGTACCGGTGTTGGGGACCGTCACGTCGTCCACCGGGGCCCAGCCGCCGCGGTCGGTCGGCAGCATGCCCGGGGCGTTCTCGTCCGCCGAGTCGACGGTGACGTCCAGCGGCGCGTTCGGCCCCTTCTGGACCCACGACGGGGCGAAGAAGTCGTGCGCGCCCTGGCCGGTGGCGGCGGTGAACGCCTGCTGGACGGCGTACGGGACGCCGCCCCAGTGGTAGGCCGCGGCGTCGCTGCGCGAGTCGACCACGTTGTAGTCGGCCTTGAGGCCCGGGACGGAGTTCACCGCGACGGTGATCCCGGTGGCGCCGGTGGCCTTGGCCCCGCAGGACTTCTCGAGGTTGGCCGCCGTGTTCACCACGTTGTTCTCGACCACCGCACCGGTCGAGGTGCCGTCCAGCACGATCCCGCCGAAGCAGTTCGTGTTCAGCGAGTTGCTCACCACGACGGTGTCCGGCGAGTCCTGCACCACGATGCCGGTCGAGTTGTAGCCGGAGTTGGGCTGCACCACGTTGGTGGTCAGCACGGTTCCGGTGGAACCGCCGTCGACGGTGATCCCCGGCCCCGCCGAGCCGATGCTGCCGCGTCCGAACACCACCTTGTCGGACGCGCCGGTGATCCGGACACCGGTGCCGCCGAGGACGGAGGTGTTGTCGAACACCACGTCCCGGGCGCCGCTCACCACGATCGACGGCTTCAGGTAGCCCGCGTCGAACGTCAGGTTCTCGAAGCGGACGTGCTGGGCGCCCGTGACGAAGAAGCCGTTGGTCTGCTGGTTCCACCCGCCGATGCGGGCACCGCCGCCCGGGCTGTTCTCGTTCTTCGTCGCCCGGAAGGTGATCGGCGCCTCGGCCGTGCCCGACTTCGTGACGGTCAGGTCCTCGGGGTACGCCCCGTCGGCGATGTCCACCGTCTGCCCCGGCTGGACGACGGCCGCGGCCGCGCCGATGGTGCAGAACGGCGCCGACTGGGCGCCGCCGCCGGCGTCGGTGCAGTGCGCCCCCGCGGCGTTGTTGACGTAGAGCGTGCTGCCGGCCGCGGCCGCGCCGCCCGCGGAGACGGCCGGCAGACCGACCGCCCCGAGCAGCGTCACACCGGCGGCGAGGGCCGTACGGAATCTGGAAATGGGAACCCCCCTGGGCACTTTGAAGCGCGAATGACGCCTTTACCCTCCGTTGGTCCGTCCTTGATCGACTGGAGGGCGGAGCGGATCATTCCACAACCGGTGGGGGCGCGCCAACGACAAATCCGCAGGCCGCCGCACCCCGCGCGAACGGCCCCGGCACCGAGCGGAGGGCTCGGTGCCGGGGCCGTCGGGCACGCGGACGTGGTGTCGAACTCCGGTGGGCGCGCGGGGCGTCGGCCGTCGCCGGTGTCCCGCGCGGCGCGTCAGCGCCCCGGGCGGACGGTGATGTCGGTGATCTCCGCGTCGCGGGAGGCGTCGAGGGCGGCGAGGACCGCCTTGGCGACGGACTCCGGCTCGATCCAGCGGTCGGCGTCGTACTCCTTGCCCTCCTGCTGGTGCACCTTGACCTGCATCGCGGTGGCGGTGCGGCCGGGGTAGACGGAGGTGACCCGGACGCCGTTGGCGTGCTCCTCGTGGCGCAGCGCGTCGGCGAGCGCCTTGAGGCCGTGCTTGCTGGCCGCGTACGCCGACCACTCGGCGTGGGCGTTCAGGCCGGCGCCGGAGTTCACGAAGAGCACGTGGCCCTTGACCAGCCGGATCGACGGCAGCAGGAGGCGGGTCAGCTCGGCGGGGGCGACGAGGTTGACGTTGAGCGTCTCCTGCCAGGCCTTGGGGGTCAGGTCGCCGACCGGGCCGAGCTCGACGACGCCCGCGACGTGCAGGAGGGAGTCGAGCTCGACGGGCAGCTGCTGGTGGCCGAAGGCCCAGGAGAGCTTGCCCGGGTCGCCGAGGTCCCCGACGAGGGTGCGGGCCCCGGGGAAGCGCTCGCGCAGCTCGGCGGCCCGGCGGGCGTCGCGGGCGAGCAGCCAGAGCTCGTCCCCGCGCTCGGCGAGTCGCTCGGCGAGGACGGCGCCGATGCCGGAGCCGGCGCCGGTGATCAGATGTGCAGCCATGGACCCGATCCTCTCAGGCCTTGAGCTGGGCGAAGACCTCGGCGGGGGTGTCCGCGAAGGTGATCAGCTCGGCGAGCGGGCGCGGCAGGAAGCCCTCGGCGTCCATCCGCTCCATCTGGGTGCGCAGGCCGGAGTAGAAGCCCTCGGTGTCCAGCACGACCACCGGCTTGTCGAACATCCCGTGCTTCTTGAGCTCCAGCACCTCGGTCACCTCGTCCAGGGTGCCCAGCCCGCCCACCAGGACGACGATCGCGTCGGCCCGGGCCGCCAGCTCCGCCTTCCGCTCGGGGAGGTCGGCGGTCCACACCAGCTCGTCGGCGCCGACGTACGCCTTGTGCCGCAGCATCTCGACCATCACGCCGACCAGTCGGCCGCCGGCCGCCTTCACCTCGTCGGCGAGCAGCCCCATCAGCCCGGCGTTCGAGCCGCCCCACACCAGGGTGTGCCCGCCCTCCCCCAGGAGCCGGGCGAACTCGGCGGCGGGGGCGGAGTAGCGGTCGTCGAGCGAGTACGCGGAGCAGAAGACAGAAATGTTCATAGTGTCGTCTGGTCTATCACGCCCCCTGCCCACCGCTCACCGCCATTACTCGGTGTACGGCACGAGCTTCGACAGGCTCAGGCTGAAGCCGAAGGGCTCCGGGATGGTGATCGCGTCGCCGAACTTCCGGTCGCTGCGGGTGTGGTAGCGGTCGTGGTTCGGCTCGGAGAACAGCGTCACCGTCTGCTGGCGCGGGTCCACGATCAGGTACAGCGGGATGCGCATCACAGCGTAGTCGTGCAGCTTGTCCATCCAGTCGTTGCCCGGGTTGGACGGCGAGACGATCTCCACGGCGATCAGGGCTTCGGCGGCAGGGGCTTTGTTACCCGGCTGGGAGAGGACGTCGAGGGGGAGGTAGGTCAGGTCCGGCTCACGCCCCTTGGAGACGTCCGGGCTGACGATCTCGCTCCGCTCGCTGGGAAGGTAGCCGTCAGGAGCGTGCTGCTCGAACTGCCTGCGCACCTGGGCCACGTTGAGCTGATGGATGTTGGACGGCGACGCCTGCATGATCAGCGTGTCTCCGGACCATTCGATCCGGACGCCTTCCGGGGTGATCCGCTCCAGCTCCTCGATGAACTCGCGGTGCTGCTCGTAGAAGGTCATGCCGTCCACTATGGCCGACCGGGCCGACATCTCACCCGCTGCCGGTCGGCCTGCCGACACCGGGATCCAGCCGGGCCTCTGCGTGGACAGGAGGCCCGGCCGCCGGCCGCTGCCGCTCAGGCGGTGACGGCCGGGCGCTCGGTGGTGGCGATGGTGGCGGAGCCGACGACGCGGGTGCCGTCGTAGAGGACCACGGCCTGGCCGGGGGCGATGCCGCGCACCGGGGTGTCCAGCCGCACCCGCAGTTCGCCGTCGACGACCGAGGCGCTCACCGGCACCTCCTCGCCGTGGGCGCGGAGCTGGGCGGTGTAGCGCCCGTCGGCGAGGGGCTCGGTGCCGCACCAGCGGGGGCGGATGGCGGTCAGCCCGGTGACGTCGAGGCCCTCGACCGGGCCGACCGTCACGGTGTTGTTCACCGGGGAGATGTCCAGGACGTAGCGCGGCTTGCCGTCGGCGGCCGGGCGGCCGATCCGCAGGCCCTTGCGCTGGCCGATGGTGAAGCCGTACGCGCCGTCGTGCTCGCCGAGCTTGGTGCCGTCGGCGTCGAGGATGTCGCCGGGCGCGGTGCCGAGGTGCTTGGCGAGGAAGCCCTGGGTGTCGCCGTCGGCGATGAAGCAGATGTCGTGGCTGTCGGGCTTCTTGGCGACGGCCAGGCCGCGGCGCTCGGCCTCGGCCCGGATCTCCTCCTTGGTGGTGTCACCGAGCGGGAAGAGCGAGTGGGCGAGCTGGTCGGCGTCGAGGACGCCGAGGACGTAGGACTGGTCCTTGGCGGAGTCGACGGCCCGGTGCAGTTCGCGGGCACCGGAGGGCAGGTCGACGATCCGGGCGTAGTGGCCGGTGCAGACGGCGTCGAAGCCGAGGGCGACGGCCTTGTCCAGCAGCGCCGCGAACTTGATCTTCTCGTTGCAGCGCAGGCACGGGTTGGGCGTGCGCCCGGCCGCGTACTCGGCGACGAAGTCGTCGATGACGTCCTCGCGGAAGCGCTCGGCGAGGTCCCAGACGTAGAAGGGGATGCCGATCACGTCGGCCGCCCGCCAGGCGTCCCGGGAGTCCTCGATGGTGCAGCAGCCGCGCGCGCCGGTCCGGAAGGACTGCGGGTTGCTGGACAGCGCCAGGTGGACGCCGGTCACCTCGTGTCCGGCTTCGACGGCGCGGGCGGCGGCGACGGCGGAGTCGACTCCGCCGGACATCGCCGCGAGCACGCGCAGACGGCCGGTGGACGGAGTGGTCGGGGCACCCGGGAAGTCAGTCATGATGGCAACAAGGGTACGGGGTGGCCCGGCTGTTCCCGGAAGACGGGATCAGCGCCGGACGGCCGGGAACGGCGCCGCACGGCCGGGATCAGCGCCGGACGGCCGGGAACGGCGCCGCACGGCCGGGCTCAGCGCCGGACGGCCGGGAACGGCGCCGCACGGCCGGGCTCAGCGCCGGACGGAGGCCAGCCCGGCGTTGCGCGCCCGCAGCACCGCCGGCCCGATGGCCGCCGCCAGCGCCGTCACGTCCTCCCGCACCGAGGTGTGGCCGAGCGAGAACCGCAGCGACGCGCGCGCCAGCAGCGGGTCGACGCCCATCGCGAGCAGCACGTGGCTGGGTTGCGGCACCCCGGCGGAGCAGGCGGAGCCGGTCGAGCACTCGATGCCCTGGGCGTCCAGCAGCATCAGCAGGGCGTCGCCCTCGCAGCCGGGGAAGGAGAAGTGCGCGTTGGCGGGCAGCCGCCCGGCCGCGGACGGGTCGCCGTTGAGGATCGCGTCGGGGACGGCGTCCAGCACCGAGGCCACCAGTTCGTCCCGCAGCGCGCCCAGCGTGACGGTGTGCTCGGCCCGCCGTTCGACGGCGATCGCGGCGGCGGCCGCGAAGCCGGCCGCGCCGGGGGCGTCCAGGGTGCCGGAGCGCACGTCGCGCTCCTGCCCGCCGCCGTGCAGCAGCGGTACGGGCGCGGCGCCCCGGGAGAGCAGCAGCGCGCCGATGCCGAACGGGCCGCCGATCTTGTGTCCGGTGACGGTGAGCGCGGTGAGGCCGGATTCGGCGAAGGAAACCGGGACCTGACCGAGCGCCTGCACCGCGTCGGCGTGCACGGGGATGCCGTACTCGGCCGCCACGGCGGTCAGTTCGCGGACCGGCTGGACGGTGCCGACCTCGTTGTTGGCCCACATCACGGTGACCAGCGCCACCGACGCCGGGTCGCGTTCGATCGCGGACCGCAGCGCCTCGGGGTGCACCCGGCCGTGCTCGTCGACCGGCAGGTACTCGACGGCGGCGCCCTCGTGCTCGGAGAGCCAGTGCACCGCGTCCAGCACCGCGTGGTGCTCGACCGGGCTGCACAGCACCCGGGTGCGGGCCGGGTCGGCGTCCCGGCGGGCCCAGTACAGGCCCTTGACCGCGAGGTTGTCGGACTCGGTGCCGCCGCCGGTGAGCACGATCTCGCTGGGGCGGGCGCCCAGGGACTCGGCCAGCGACTCCCGGGACTCCTCGACCACCCGGCGGGCCCGGCGGCCGGCCGCGTGCAGGGCCGAGGCGTTGCCGACCACCCCCAGGTGCGCCGTCATCGCGGCGATCGCCTCGGGCAGCATCGGCGTGGTCGCCGCATGGTCCAGGTATGGCATAACCATCCGATTGTAGAGCGCCGCAGGGGGCGGGGTTCCGGCCCGGGGCACCGATCCAGCCACCGCCCGCACGGGCCGGACGCACCACGGCCGGACGGCCGCGTCCGGTACTGGTTTGTACCACTGAGCCACCCAGCGGTTAGCCTGACGCCACCAGTCAGCCGGATCCACGGGGAACGCCATGTCGCAGTCGGTCGACCGCGCGCTGACCCTGCTCGACGCGCTCGGCGACGCACCGCTCTCGCTGGAGCAGGCCGCCAGCAGCCTCGGGGTGCACAAGTCCACCGCCCTGCGGCTGCTGCGCACCCTGGAGGAGCACGGCTTCGCCCGCCGCCAGCCGGACCTGCGCTACCGGATCGGCGGCCGGGTGCTCTCGCTGGCCCACCGCGCGCTGGAGGACTTCGACGTCCGGCAGGTCGCCGCGCCGTACCTGGCCGCGCTCAACGCCCGCTGCGGCTACACCGTCCGGCTCGCCGTGCTGCACGACGGCGAGGTGCTCTACCTGGACGAGGTGGCCGGGCCGCCGGGCGCGGAGCCGTCCCGGATCGGGCGCCGGGCCCCGGTCGACGGGACGGCGGTCGGCCGGGTGCTGCTCGCCGGGCTGTCCGCGGACGACGCCCGCGCGGAGCCCGAGCTGGCGGCGGTGCGCCGCCGGGGCTGGGCGGCCGAGTCGCGCGAGCACCGGGAGCCGGTGACCTGCGTGGCCGCGCCGGTCGCGGGCAGCGGCGGGCGGACGGTCGCGGCCTGCGCGCTGAGCGCCCCGGCGAGCGAGGTTCCGCCGGCCGAACTGGCCAGGATGGTGCCGGAACTGCTCTGCACGGCCGAGGCGATCTCGCTCGCGTACGGCGGCTCGCCTACTCCTCGCTGGTGCGAGAACCGTTGCGGTGCCAGGCCCGCGGGGCACGCCAGCCGTACTTCAGGGCGAGCATCCGCAGTCCGAAGGCGGTAAGCGCGGCGGCGGTGCCGGTCACGCCGGTGAGCCGGTCGGTGGCGATCAGCAGGGCGACGACGGTGGCGCCGACCAGGGCGGGGACGGCGTAGATCTCCCGGTCCCAGCGCAGCAGCGAGGGGATCTCCCCGGCGAGTATGTCGCGGATCACGCCGCCGCCGGCCGCGGTCACCATGCCGAGCGCGATCGCGGCGACGGCGCCGAGTCCGAAGTCGTGGGCCTTGGCGGTGCCGGTCACGCAGAACAGCCCGAGCCCGAGGGCGTCCAGGGTCTGCACCGCCCGGTTGATCCGCTCGACCTCCGGGTGCAGGAAGAACACCACCAGGGCGGCGCCCAGCGGGGTCACGAAGTAGCCGAGGTTGGTGAACGCGGCGACCGGGGTCGCGCCGATCACCAGGTCGCGCATCACGCCGCCGCCGAGGGCGGTGACCTCCGCCAGCACACAGATGCCGAAGATGTCCATGTTCTTGCGGACGGCGAGCAGGCCCCCGGAGAGGGCGAAGACGAAGATGCCGACGAGGTCCAGCGACTGCTGGACGTCGGTCGGGAAGAGCTGGGATGTCACCGTCCATGTGTACCCGATGTGCACGGATGTGCCGGTGAACGTCCGTTCTCCGGATGCGAACGCACCGCCGGAAGGGTGCCGGACGGCTTGCGCGCCGTCCGGCCGGAGCGGCTCGGCTAGCCTCCGCCTGTGAAGCTCGTGAAGCCCAGGTCGGCCCCGGCGTCACCGCCGGAGCCGTCGAAGTCGCCGCCGGAACCGCCCGCCTCCGCCAGGCTCGGCTGGCTCGACGCGCTGCGCGGCGTCGCCGCCCTCGCCGTCGCCATGCACCACTTCGGACTGCTCGGCAAGATCCCCCACGCGGACCGGGTGCCGCGCCAACTGGACCTCGGCTTCTTCGGCGTGATGCTGTTCTTCCTGGTCAGCGGGTACATCATCCCGGCGTCGCTGGAACGGCGCGGCGACGTCCGGGCGTTCTGGACCGGACGGCTCTTCCGCATCTACCCCGCGGTGGCCGTCACGATCGTGGCGAGCCTGCTGGTGCTGCCCCGCGGCGGCCAGATCGTCCAGAGCTTCCCCTTCGACCACCCGGTGCTGTCGCTCGCCGCCAACGGCCTGCTGCTCCAGGACCTGGTGGGGGTGCCCAGCGCCATCGGCGTGATGTGGTCGCTCACCTACGAGATGGTCTTCTACTACTTCGTGTGCGCGCTGTTCGTCCGGGGGTGGCACCGGAACAGCGCGCCGATCGCGGTCGGCTTCGCGTCCGTCGCCCTGGTGCTCGGCACCTGGCTGCCGATCGGCGGGATCTCGGTGGACCTGCCGGCCACCAGGCACCTGGTGGCGGTGGCCGGGATCGTGGTGCTGATGGCGATGGCGTGCATCGCCACCGCCCGTCCGGACCTGACCCGTTGGGGCGCGCTGCTGCTCGGCGGCCTGGGCCTGGTCCTGATCACGGTGAACAACCGGAGCACCGGCTTCGAGACCATGCTGATCTTCGCGACGATGTTCGCCGGCACCGTGCTGTACCGGCTGGAGCACGGCCTGCTCGACCGGCTCCCGGCCCTGCTCTGCTGCGCCTTCGTGGTCGTCGCCGGCGTCACGGTCGGCTACCTGTACAACCGGGACACCGCGCTCTGGCACACCTGGACCCCTTCGTGGCAGTCCTTCTCGCTCGCCTACCTGGCCGCCTGGGCCCTGTTCGCGGCGGCCATGCTGCTGCGCCGCCGCCGCTTCCCGCGCTGGCTGAGCGGGCTCGGCACGATCAGCTTCTCGGTCTACCTGCTGCACGGGCCGCTGATGTACTTCGTCGGCTGGAGGCTCCAGGGCTACCCGCCGATCGTCGGGCCGACGGGGCAGGCCGCGCTCACCCTCGGCTACCTGGGGGCGCTCGTGGTGCTCTCCTACCTGTCGTACCGGCTGGTCGAGATCCCGTTCCAGCGCCTCGGCCGCCGGGTGGTCCGGGCGCTGGACCGCCGCTTCCCGGCCCCCGCCCCGGGCCCGCGCGAACCGGCGCCGAGGCCCGAAGCGGTGCCGGCCGCGGGCGTCTGAGGCCCGGACGCCGAAGAGGCCGCCCGCCCCCGGAAGTCCGGGGGCGGGCGGCCTCTCGCGTCCGTGCGGGGACCTCAGGCCCTGGCGTCGGCCGGAGCGTTCCCCGGAGCGTTCTCGGGGAAGTGGCACGCCACCTGGTGCCCGGTCTCGAGCACCGCCAGCGGCGGCTCCTGGCTCGCGCACACGTCCTGCGCCTTCCAGCACCGGGTGCGGAAGCGGCAGCCGCTGGGCGGGTTGATCGGCGAGGGGACGTCGCCCTTGAGCAGGATCCGGTCGCGGCCGGCGCGCTGGCGGCGGCGCGGGTCCGGGACGGGCACGGCGGACATCAGCGCGTTGGTGTACGGGTGCATCGGGCTGCGGTAGAGCGAGTCCCGGTCGGCGATCTCCACGATCTTGCCGAGGTACATCACCGCGACCCGGTCCGAGACGTGCCGGACCACCGAGAGGTCGTGCGCGATGATCAGGTAGGTCAGCCCGAGCTCCTGCTGGAGGTCGTCCAGCAGGTTGACCACCTGCGCCTGGATCGACACGTCCAGGGCGGAGACCGGCTCGTCCGCGATGATCATCTTCGGCTTCAGCGCGAGCGCCCGGGCGATGCCGATGCGCTGGCGCTGGCCGCCGGAGAACTCGTGCGGGTAGCGGTTGTAGTGCTCGGGGCTGAGCCCGCACAGCTCCAGCAGCTCCTGGACGGCCTTCTTGAGGCCGCCCTCGGGCACCGCGTTCTGGAGCCGGAACGGCGCGCCGACGATGGTGCCGACGGTGTGCCGGGGGTTCAGCGAGGAGTACGGGTCCTGGAAGATCATCTGGATGTCGCGACGCAGCGGCCGCATCGCCCCGACGCTCAGGTGGCTGATGTCGGTGCCCTCGAACTCGATGGTCCCGCCGGTCGGTTCGTCGAGCCGGGTGACCAGTCGGCCCATGGTCGACTTGCCGCAGCCGGACTCGCCCACGACGCCCAGCGTCTCGCCGGCGTTGACGGTGAAGTCGATGCCGTCGACGGCCCGCACCGCGCCGGTCTGGCGCCGCAGCAGCCCGCCGCGGATCGGGAAGTGCCGGGTCAGGCCGGCCACCTTCAGCAGCGGCTCACGGCCGGGGGCGGGTGCCGACCGCGGGGTCGGAGCCGCCTGAGTGTCCGTCATCGGTTCTCTCCAGAAAGGTGGTACGAGGCCGGGCTCACAGCCGGGGCGCGATCTCTTCGGCGAAGATGCGGTGCCGCTCGCCGGCCGCCAGGTGGCAGGCCGCGAAGTGCCCGGGCACGGCCTCGGCCAGTGCCGGGACCTCGCTCGTGGAGCGCCCGTCGGTCAGGGCGGCGTACGGGCAGCGCGGGTGGAAGGCGCAGCCGGACGGCACGTTGATCAGGCTGGGCGGGGTGCCCTTGACCGGCACCAGCCGGTCCTGGAGTTCCCGGTCCAGTCGCGGCATCGAGCCCAGCAGGCCCCAGGTGTACGGGTGTTCGGGCGCGTCGAAGAGGGTTTCGGCCGGGCCGCGCTCGACGCACTTGCCGCCGTACATGACCAGGATGTCGTCGGCCAGTTCGGCGACCACCCCGAGGTCGTGGGTGATGATGATGACCGCGGAGCCGAACTCCTCCTGGAGGTCGCGGATGAGGTCCAGGATCTGCGCCTGGACGGTGACGTCCAGGGCGGTGGTGGGCTCGTCGGCGATCAGCAGCGAGGGGTCGTTGACCAGCGCCATGGCGATCATGGCGCGCTGGCGCATGCCGCCGGAGAACTGGTGCGGGTAGTCGTCCACCCGGCGGTCCGGCTGCGGGATGCCGACCCGGTCGAGCATCTCGACCGCGCGGGTCCGGGCCTGCTTCTTGGTGGCCTGGGGGTGGTGCACCCGGTAGGCCTCGACGATCTGCTGCCCCACCGTGTAGTAGGGGTGCATCGCGGTCAGCGGGTCCTGGAAGATCATCGCCAGTTCGCGGCCGCGCAGTTGGCGCACCCGGTCCGGGCCGGCCGCGATCAGGTCCTCGCCGTTCAGCCGGATCTCGCCGCTGATCCGGGCCCGCTTGGAGCGGTGCAGGCCCATGATGCCGAGCGAGGTGACGGACTTGCCGGAGCCGGACTCGCCGACGATGCCGAGGGTGCGCCCCTTGTGCAGGTCGAAGCTGACCCCGTCCACCGAGCGGACCAGGCCGTCGTCGGTGTCGAAGTGGATCCGCAGGTCGCGCACGGAGAGGAAGGGGTCGCCGGCCGAGGCGGGAGCGGCCGCCGGGTCCTTCTGGAGGTCGGTCACGAGAGCCTCACCCGGGGGTCGACGAGGGCGTACAGGAGGTCGACCACGAGGTTGCAGGCGACGATGAAGAAGGCGGCGAGCAGGGTGACGCCGAGGATCTTGGGCAGGTCGTTGTCGGAGATCGCCTGGACGGCGAACTGGCCGACGCCCTGGAGCGAGAAGACCTGCTCGGTGATCAGCGCGCCGCCGAGCAGCAGCCCGAGGTCCATGCCGAAGATCGTGACGATCGGGGTGAGCGCGGCGCGCAGCCCGTGCCGGGCGACGACCTTGCGCTCGACCAGGCCCTTGGCCCGGGCGGTGCGGATGTAGTCCTCGCTCATGGTCTCCAGCATCCCGGCGCGGGTGAGCCGGGCGTAGAGCGCGGAGTAGAGGAAGGCCAGCGAGATCCACGGCAGGATCAGGTTGCGGGCCCACATCAGCGGGTCGTCGGTGAAGTCGACGTAGTGCAGGTTGTCCAGGATCGGCCACTCGTAGCTGAACAGCGTGAGCAGCAGCGCGCCGGTGAAGAAGACCGGCAGCGAGACGCCGGCGAGCGCGACGCCCATGGAGAGCCGGTCGAAGATCGACCGCGGCTTCAGGGCGGAGACGACGCCGGTGGCGACGCCGGAGACCAGCCAGAGCACGGCCGCACCGGCGGCGAGCGAGATGGTGATCGGGATCCGCTTGGTCAGCTCGGGCCAGACCTCCAGGTGGTTCTTGAAGGAGTAGCCGAAGCAGGGCACGTGACAGGTGGCCGGTTCCGGTCCGAAGTGGTACTCGGCGCCGCTGACCAGCCCCTTCAGGAAGTTCCAGTACTGGGTGTACAGCGGCTGGTCGAGGCCGAGGTTCTGCTTGACCGCCGCGATCGCGTCCGGCGACGGGTTCTTCCCGATGTACTGGGCGGCCAGTTGGTCGGCCGTCTCGCCCGCGAGGCGCGGGAGCAGGAAGAAGATCGCGAAGGTGACCGCGCTGACGACCAGCAGCAAAATCGCCGCCGCGAAGATCCTGCGGATGATGTAGGCAAACACAGTTGGGCGGCTCCGGCGGCCGCCGCCGTCCGGGATCTTCCGGACGGCGGCGGGCGCCGCTGCCTTCACCTGCCTTCAGGGATGCGGAGCCAGGCTCTTACTTGACGCCGATGTTCAGGTAGTCGTACTCGCCCGAGAACGCCGAGGTGGAGACCACGTTGGTGGCGTTGTCCGGGCGGTACAGGAAGACCTTGAAGTAGGTCAGCGGGACGTAGACCGCCTGGTCCATGACCTTCTTGTCGACGTCGCCGTAGATCTTCTCGCGGGCCGTCTTGTCGGGGTTGATCGCGGCGTCGTCGAGCAGCTTGTTGACCGCGGGGTTGTCCAGCTGGGCCAGGTTGTTGTTGCCGGACGGCTTGATGGTGCGGCCGTCGACGATCTGCTGGAGGAAGCCGTAGCCGGTCGGCCAGTCGGCGCCCCACTGCATCATCATCAGGCCGATGTTGTGCTCGGCCGCGAACTGCGGGGAGCCGGCGCTGTCCTGGAGGTACTTGCCCTGCGGGTACTGCTGGATCTCGGCGTTGATGCCGACCTTCTTCAGCGCGGCCTGGATCGAGGTGGCCGCGGCGACCTCGGTGGCGCGCTCGGTGCGGGCGGAGAGGACGGTGTTGATGCCGCCCTCCTTGCCGCAGGCCTTCAGGGCCTCCTTGGCCTTGGCCTCGTCGCCCTTGTTGTCCTTGGTCTCGTACGTGTTGAAGTCCTGGTGGCCGGGGATGTCCGGCGGGAGCACCGTGTTGGCGATCTGGCCGCGGATCGGGCCGCCGAGAGCGGTCTGCACCGAGACCTTGTCGACCGCGTACTGCACGGCCTTGCGGCACTCGATGTTGTCGAACGGCGCGAGCTTGGAGTTGATCGCCATGTAGACCAGGCGGCCGCCGTAGGCGTTGTCGGTGCTGGCCTTCAGCTTCTGGTTCTGGAGGATCTGCGCCTGGGTCTGCGGGTCGACGCCGCCGCCCACCAGGTCGACCTGGGCGTTGCCGGCCAGCAGGTCCTTGTCGATGGTGGACTGGTCGATGTTCATCCGGAGCACGATCTTGTCCGCGAGCTGCTTGCGGATCGGGTCGGTGCTCGCGTCCCAGTTGGTGTTCGGGACCAGGACGGCCTGCTTGCCGTCCTCGTAGGACTCGAACTTGTAGGAGCCCGAGGAGACGATCTTCTTCACGTACTCCGAGCCGGTGTCCTTGGCCTGCGGGACCGGCGCGGTCTGCGGGGCGCTGACCAGGTAGTCGAAGTCGGCGAAGGGCTGCTTCAGGTGGAAGACGATCGTGGTGTCGTCGGGCGTCTCGATCGAGTCGAGGCCGCCCTCCTTGTCCTTGTACGGGCCGGCGTACGGCGTGGCGTTGTCCACCAGGTGCTCGCGGAAGTAGACCGGGCCGTTGGAGTTCACGTCCAGCGCGTAGTTCGAGCGCTCGACGGCGTACTTGACGTCCTTCGAGGAGATCGGGGTGCCGTCGTCGTACTTCAGGCCCTTGCGCAGCTTGTACGTCCAGGTCAGGCCGTCCGCGCTGACCTGGCCCATCGACTCGGCGAGGTCGGGGACGAGCTTGTTGCCCTCGTCGCCCGGCGCCGGGTTGAAGGTGGTCAGCGAGCGGGCGTACAGGCGCGAGAAGTTGTAGATGTACGCGTAGTACGTGTTGCCCGGGTCGAGCGAGTCCGGGGTGCCCTTCATCTCGTAGGTGACCGTCCCGCCCTTCTTGTCCGAGGCGTTGACGATGCCCTTGGTGGCGGCGTTGGCGCCGGAGCCGCCTCCGGTGCCGGAGGACGAGGCGGAACCGGTGTCCTTCGACGAGCTGGTGCAACCGGTCACGACCAGGACGGCGGCGGCTGCGGCCGCGGTCAGGGCGACGGTACGGGACCTACGCATGGGTGAGATCAACCCCTTGGGGATGGGAGGCGGTGAAGGAGAGCCTTGACGGCGCATCACATGATGCGTGGTCATGTGCGGCGGAATCAGTTGCTCTTGGGATCGAGGGCGTCGCGAAGACCGTCGCCGAGCAGGTTGAAGGCGAGCACGGTGACGAAGATCGCCAGACCGGGGACCACCATGTACTGGGGGTCCACCTGGTAGTACCGGATCGCGTCCTGGAGCATCCCGCCCCAGGAGGCCTGCGGCGGCTGGATGCCGACGCCGAGGAAGCTCAGCCCCGCCTCGAAGAGGATGTTGGTCGGGATCAGCAGGGTCGAGTAGACCAGGATCGGACCGACCAGGTTGGGCAGCAGCTCCTTGAACAGGATGAACGGGCCGCGGGCGCCGAGGCTGCGGGCCGCGTGGACGAACTCCCGCTCGCGCAGCGAGAGCGTCTGGCCGCGCACGATCCGGCCCATGTAGGGCCAGTTGAAGAAGCCGATCACGAAGATCAGCACCAGCATGTGCAGCGGCAGGCCGTGCAGGCCGAAGGCTCCGCCCTGGAGCGAGGTCGAGATCGCGATGGCGAAGAGCAGCAGCGGGAAGGCCAGGAAGACGTCCATCACCCGGCTGATCACGGTGTCCACCCAGCCGCCGTAGTAGCCGGCCATGATGCCGAGCACGGTGCCGATGGTGTTGGACAGCAGGGTCGCGCCGAAGGCGACCAGCAGGGAGACCCAGGAGCCCTCGATGACGCGGGTGAGCAGGTCACGGCCCTGCAGCGGGTCGATGCCGAGCGGGTGTTCGAGGCTCATGCCGCCCCAGTCGCCGAACGGCAGACCGCCGAGGTCGGCGTCCAGCAGGTCCTGGTGGAGGGCGTCCGGGTCGAGCCCGAACATCGACTCGATCGGCTTGGCCAGCACGGCGAGCATGATCAGCAGGATCACCACGACGCCGCCGGCGACGGCGGCCTTGTCCCGCTTGAAGCGGGTCCAGGCGATCTGGCCGAGGGAGCGGCCCTCGATCTTCTTGGCCGGTCCGGCGGCGGCTGCTGCCTCCGGCTCGTTCCCGGCGGTGGTCACGGATGTCATGGTCAGTTGGTCCCCTCGCCGACGGTGGCCGGCCCACGGGTGCCGGTCGCCGTCTTCGGCGGTGCGGCTGCGGACGTGCGGAGGTGCTTAGGAGGAGCGGGTGTTGACGGCAGTGCGTCGTGCACAGGCACTGCCACCACGCGGGATGGGCGTCGCGTGGACGGGCTTGTCGGCGTGCGCGCTCACCTTTGTGGGGTTCCAGCACGCGCGGTGCGTTGCGCAGAACTCTCTGCCATCCGAACTGGCTTGCGCCAGCCCCGACAACCGACAGATGCCCAACTGTGATCTGCGTGCATGCACCTCCCCGATCTTCGGCATATACCTCTTCACATGGCTGTAACTGCCATGTCAAGATGACCGGGCCGCACATCCGGAAATTCGTCCGGAAAGCATCGAAGCCGACTTGACGGACAATCAAGTCGGCTTCGGAGAATGGGTTTTGGGATTCAGCGCCCGGGGTAGCCGGGCCACGGCCGCTGCGGCTGCTGCTGCCAGCCCTGCGCCGGCGGCTGGGTGCCGTACGCGTAGCCCGGCATCGACTGCCCGGGGTACGGCGGCGGGGGCACCGGCGGGTACGGGCCGGTCGGCGGGCGGCCCGCCTCCCGGTCGAAGAACGGCCGCGCGTTGGCGCGCATCCACAGCGCCACCGGGTCGTACTCGTCCGACATCGCCACCGTGGACACCGCGAGCCCCTCCGGGGCCACCGCGATCGCGCGCTGCATCAGCGCCCGCACCGCCTCCACCGCCGGCGGCGAACTCTCGTAGAGGTCAAGGCCGATGGCCAGGTACGGCTCCCCCACCGCGGGCTGCACCCAGGCCCGGCGCAGTGCCCGGACCGCGCGCACCTCGGCGGCCTGCCGCTCCAGCAGCGCGAAGAACGGCTGGGCGTTCAACTGCGGCTCGCTGAGCTTCAACGGCCCGGCCGGCAGCCGGTCCAGGCCTGCGGCGACCCGGCGCAGGTCCGCCCAGGGCACGCCGACGCCGCCGCCGGGGGCGTGCGGGTTGAGCCACAGGCCCCAGCGGGTGCGGTACAGCGAGGCCGCGATCTCCCGGCCGGAGACGACCTCGTGGGCCCGCGCCCAGCCGGAGGCGGTCAGCTGCTCGGGCGAGGTGACGGCCGGCGCGTAGCCGTGGCCGCTGATCTCCATGTTCCCGTACTGCGCGTCCGGGCTGCCCGGCGTGCCGTGCCACAGCAGCATCCAGACCCGGCCGTCCGCCAGCGCGTGCAGCAGCCGCTCGTACGCGTCGTAGCGCTCCGGCGCGACGTCGCGCAGGGCGCGCTCCAACGCGCCGGGATCAGCTCCCGGGCGCCCGGCCGGTGCCTGGCCCCAGGGCCCCGGCACACCGCCCGCTCCCGTTCCCGCACTCATGCGCCCACCTCGCCGCGCCTCTTTCCCTCAACCCGCCGACCCGTCGGCCGTCTGCACGCACCCTATGGCGCGGCACCGGCCACCGCCACGGCGACGTGCCTCTGATCCGGACCCGCTCACGCCCGCGTGTGGAAAGGCAGTACCCGGGTGAGCAGCCACTCGACCACCGGGTCGTCGGCGAGGTCGAGCAGTACGAGGTGGACGCCCCCGGGCAGCGGCGCGGTTCCCAGCGCTCGCCCGAGTGCCTCGTTCACCGCGGCCGGGTCGGCCGGGGCCGCCGGGTCCAACTGGACGCCCACGAACATCACGGTCGGTTCGCCCTCGATGCTGGCCAGCGCCCTGCGGGCGGTCAACACACCGGGCAGCGCCGACAGTTCGCTCCGGCAGGCGGCCAGGAAGTGCTCCGGGTCCTCGCCCGGCACCGGCTCGCGCAGCGCCACCCGGCCGCCGGTCGGCTCCGCGGCGCCCTCGGCCTGCTCCCAGCGGTCCTCGCGCGGGCCGCGGCGCAGCTCGGCGACCCCCTGCGGCGGCACCGGGAGGCCCACCGGCGCGTCCGGGTTCACCGCGATGCCCAGGCCCAGCGGCAGCCCGCGGGCGAACTCCCACACCGGCGCGATCGCGAAGGCCATCCCCGGCGCCTGCTGGAGGAACACCTCCTGCGAGGAGAACACCGGCACGTACGGGTCGCCGCCCAGCTCGATGGTCGGCAGGTCGAGCGCCTGGCCCTGCGGGTCGGCCCCGGCCGGCAGCGGCACCCACACCTGGCTGCGCGCCAGCACCTCGAACACCCGTGGGGTCGCGCCCGGGTCGCCCAGGGCCGCGGTCAGCACCTGCTCCAGTTCGTTGGCCGGCCAGGAGCCGCCCGCCGGCGCCTCCTCCGGTCCGCCCCACCCCTGCTGCTGCTCCACCGGGTACCCCATGCGCCGCCGATTCCGCCCTCTGCCGTCGGCCGCCCACTGCCGCACCGACGCGCAGCAGTCTAGAGGCGTGCGGGGGGTGCGGTCAGGACTCGTGTTCGGGTCCCGCGCGGTGTGACCGGGTCCCCCCTCCCCTCGTCGTCCGGGACGTGCCATGATGTGCCCGTCCGACGGCATGCGCCGCGGGCCCCCACAACTCCATACCGGCCGCTCGAACCCGCGCGGGAGAGCCCGGAGTGCCGCTCAGGCACAGCCGGCGCCGAAGGAGCAAGTCCTCCCCGGAATCTCTCAGGCACCCCTACCGCACGGGTTAGGCACATCTGGAAAGCGGCGCCCGGCCCTGTCGTGCGCCCACCCACGGTGCAAGCCGTCATGCTGTCCCCCAAGCTGGAAACGGCTGCGGGCGGCGGGGCGGTGAAGCTCTCAGGTTCGACGACAGATGGGGAGACCCACGCCGCCGCATGCCCGCGCGCAGGGTCGGCCCCCCAGCGGGTCCGGTCCGGTGCGTGCACCCCTGAGTGCCCCGACCGAGGAGTTCCTGGCCATGTCGTCCCTCCGCCTGACCGCGCTCGACGCGCTGCACCGCGCCCTCGGCGCGACCATGACCGACTTCGCCGGCTGGGACATGCCGCTGCGCTACGGCAGCGAGCGCGAGGAGCACCTCGCCGTCCGCACCAAGGCCGGCCTGTTCGACCTCTCGCACATGGGCGAGATCACCGTCACCGGCCCGCAGGCCGGCGAGATGCTGGACCACGCCCTGGTCGGCTTCGTCTCCGCGCTCGGCGAGCTGCGCGCCCGCTACACCATGATCTGCGCCGAGGACGGCGGCATCCTGGACGACCTGATCGTCTACCGCCTGCGCGAGGACGCCTTCCTGGTCGTCGCCAACGCCTCCAACGCCCAGCTGGTCCTCGACGAGCTGATCGCCCGTGCCAAGGGCTTCGACGCCGTCGTCACCGACGACCGCGACACCTACGCGCTGATCGCCGTCCAGGGCCCGGAGGCCACCGGCATCCTGGCCGACACCACCGACGCCGACCTGCCCGGCCTGAAGTACTACGCGATCCTCCCGGCCTTCGTGGCCGACCGCGAGGTGCTGCTCGCCCGCACCGGCTACACCGGCGAGGACGGCTTCGAGATCTTCTGCCACCCGGCCGACGCCGAGCCGGTCTGGCAGGCGCTGACCGCCGCCGGCGCGGACCGCGGCCTGGTCCCCTGCGGCCTGTCCTGCCGCGACACGCTGCGCCTGGAGGCCGGCATGCCGCTGTACGGGCACGAGCTGTCCACCGACCTGACCCCGTTCGACGCCGGCCTGGGCCGGGTCGTCCGCTTCGACAAGACCACCAACGAGGGCGCCTTCGTCGGCCGCAAGGCCCTGGAGGCGGCCGCCGCCGCGGCCGAGACCAACCCGCCGAAGGTGCTGGTCGGCCTGGTCTCCGACGGCAAGCGGGTGCCGCGCGCCGAGTACACCGTGGTCTCCACCGAGGGCGAGCCGATCGGCCGGATCACCTCCGGCGCGCCGTCCCCGACCCTGGGGCAGCCGATCGCGATGGCCTACGTCGACGCCGCCCACGCCGCCCCCGGCACCACCGTCGCGGTGGACGTGCGCGGCAAGCACGAGCCCGTCAGGGTCGTGGCGCTGCCGTTCTACAAGCGCGCCCGCTGACCCCTCGCACGCCCCCCGTTTTCCCATACGCGCACGTCGCAGCCGTCCGCGCGGCGGCCCGCTTCGTCGTACCCGCTTCCCATCCTGGAGAATGACGCCATGAGCAACCCCCAGCACCTTCAGTACACCAAGGAGCACGAGTGGCTGACGGCCGCCGTGGACGGTGTCTCCACGATCGGTATCACCAAGCACGCCGCGGACGCGCTCGGTGACATCGTCTACGTGCAGCTGCCCGAGGTCGGCGAGACCGTGACCGCCGGCGAGACCTGTGGCGAGCTGGAGTCCACCAAGTCGGTCAGCGACCTGTTCTCCCCGGTGACCGGCGAGGTCACCGAGGTCAACCCGGACGTCCTGGACAACAACGCCCTCGTCAACAGCGACCCCTTCGAGGGCGGCTGGCTGTTCAAGGTGCGCGTCGAGGCCACCGACGAGCTGCTCAGCGCCGACGAGTACGACGCGCTCACCAACCCCCAGGGCTGAGCCCCCGACGGGACGGGCCGCCGCACCGCGGTCCGTCCCGCCCTGGCCCCTTTCCCTCCTCCTCCCGGGAAGACCACACCATGACTGTTCTCAACCAGTCCCTGCACGCCCTCGACCCGGAGATCGCCGCCGCGGTCGACGCCGAGCTGCACCGCCAGCAGACCACCCTGGAGATGATCGCCTCCGAGAACTTCGCCCCGGTGGCGGTCATGGAGGCCCAGGGCTCGGTGCTCACCAACAAGTACGCGGAGGGCTACCCCGGCCGCCGCTACTACGGTGGCTGCGAGCACGTCGACGTGGTCGAGCAGATCGCGATCGACCGCATCAAGGCCCTGTTCGGGGCCGAGCACGCCAACGTCCAGCCGCACTCCGGCGCGCAGGCCAACGCCGCCGCGATGTTCGCGCTGATCCAGCCGGGCGACACCATCCTGGGCCTGAGCCTGGCCCACGGCGGTCACCTGACCCACGGCATGAAGATCAACTTCTCCGGCAAGCTCTACAACGTGGCCGCGTACCACGTGGACGAGAAGACCGGCCAGGTCGACATGGCCGAGGTCGAGCGCCTCGCCAAGGAGCACCAGCCGAAGCTGATCATCGCCGGCTGGTCCGCCTACCCGCGCCAGCTCGACTTCGCCGCGTTCCGCCGGATCGCCGACGAGGTCGGCGCGCTGCTCATGGTGGACATGGCGCACTTCGCCGGCCTGGTGGCCGCCGGGCTGCACCCGAACCCGGTGCCCTACGCGGACGTGGTCACCACCACGACCCACAAGACCCTGGGCGGCCCGCGCGGCGGCGTCATCCTGTCCAAGGCCGAGTTCGCCAAGAAGATCAACTCCGCGGTCTTCCCCGGCCAGCAGGGCGGCCCGCTGGAGCACGTGATCGCCGGCAAGGCGGTCGCCTTCAAGGTCGCGGCCTCCGAGGAGTTCAAGGAGCGCCAGCAGCGCACCCTGGACGGCGCCCGCATCCTCGCCGAGCGCCTGCTCCAGGCCGACGTGGCCGAGGCCGGCGCCAGCGTGCTCTCCGGCGGCACCGACGTCCACCTGGTCCTGGTCGACCTGCGCAACAGCCAGCTCGACGGCCAGCAGGCCGAGGACCGGCTGCACGAGGTCGGCATCACCGTCAACCGCAACGCCATCCCGAACGACCCGCGCCCGCCGATGGTCACCTCGGGCCTGCGCATCGGCACCCCGGCCCTGGCCACCCGCGGCTTCCAGGCCGAGGACTTCCGCGAGGTCGCCGACATCATCGCCGAGGCGCTCAAGCCCGCCTTCGACGAGACCGTCGCCGACGCGCTGAAGGCCCGGGTCTCCGCCCTGGCCGCGAAGTACCCGCTCTACCCGAACCTCTGATCACTCCGGTGATCGTTCGGGCGGGGTGACCGGCCTCACCCCTCCGGCGTACCAGGCACCCCGGGGCACCGCGCACACTGGAAGTGCGCGCGGTGCCCCGTCCCGTGTCGGCCCCTCCCTGCCCGCAAGTCCTTCCACGAGACCAGACAAGGACGTCCCCCGTGGCCATCAGCGTCTTCGACCTCTTCTCCATCGGCATCGGCCCGTCGAGCTCCCACACCGTGGGCCCGATGCGCGCCGCCCGGATGTTCGCCCGCCGACTGCGCACCGAGGACCTGCTGGACCGGGTGACGGGCGTACGGGCCGAGCTGTACGGCTCGCTCGGCGCCACCGGCCACGGCCACGGCACCCCGAAGGCCGTCCTGCTCGGCCTGGAGAACGCCTCGCCCCGCACCGTCGACGTCGACCAGGCCGACAAGGACGTCGAGCGGATCCTCGCCGAGAAGCGGATCAACCTGCTCGGCGAGCACCCGATCGACTTCGACCCCGACACCCAGCTGATCCTGCACCGCCGCCGCTCGCTGCCGTACCACGCCAACGGGATGACCCTGTGGGCGTACGCGGCGGACGGCTCGACCCTGCTGGAGAAGACCTACTACTCGGTCGGCGGCGGCTTCGTGGTGGACGAGGACGCGATCGGCGCGGACCGGGTCAAGCCCGACGACACCGTGCTGAAGTACCCCTTCCGCACCGGTGACGAGCTGCTGCGGCTCAGCCGGGAGACCGGCCTGTCGATCTCCGGCCTGATGCTGGAGAACGAGAAGGCCTGGCGCAGCGAGGAGGAGATCCGGACCGGTCTGCTGGAGATCTGGTCCGTGATGCAGGAGTGCGTGCGGGCCGGCATGTCCCGCGAGGGCATCCTGCCGGGCGGGCTGAAGGTCCGCCGCCGGGCCGCCTCGGGTGCCCGCGCGCTGCGCGCCGAGGGCATCGGGCCGGCCAACGCGATGGAGTGGGTGACCCTCTACGCGATGGCCGTGAACGAGGAGAACGCCTCCGGCCGCCGGGTCGTCACCGCGCCGACCAACGGCGCCGCCGGGATCATCCCGGCCGTCCTGCACTACTACCTGAACTTCATCCCGGGCGCCGACGACGACGGCATCGTCCGCTTCCTGCTCGCCGCCGGCGCCATCGGCATGCTCTTCAAGGAGAACGCCTCCATCTCCGGCGCCGAGGTCGGCTGCCAGGGCGAGGTCGGCTCCGCCTGCTCGATGGCCGCGGGCGGCCTCGCCGAGGTCCTCGGCGGCACCCCCGAGCAGGTCGAGAACGCCGCCGAGATCGGCATCGAGCACAACCTCGGCCTCACCTGCGACCCGGTCGGCGGCCTGGTCCAGATCCCCTGCATCGAGCGCAACGGCATGGCCTCCGTCAAGGCCGTCACCGCGGCCCGGATGGCGCTGCGCGGCGACGGACGGCACCACGTCTCGCTGGACAAGGCGATCAAGACGATGAAGGAGACCGGGGCCGACATGAAGATCAAGTACAAGGAGACCTCGCGCGGCGGGCTCGCCGTGAACGTCATCGAGTGCTGAGCTGACCGGCTTTTCCGCAGGCCCCCGGGCGGTCCCCCGTTCCGCCCGGGGGCCTGCGCGTTCTCCGGATCACCCGGCCGTGGCCGCCTTCGCGGGGGTGTCGGCCGGCTTGATCTCCCTGGCCGCTCCCTGCCGCGGGCGGACCAGGCAGGCGAGGGCCGTCGCCGCGGCCGCCAGCAGCACCCCGCCCACGACCGTGCCGTGCAGGCCGCCGGTGACCGCCGCCCCGACGGCGTCGCGAACCTCGGCCGGGAGGCCGTCGAGGGAGGCCGGGGTCAGCCCTCCGCCGGTGAGCCGGCCGGCCTCGGCGGCCCCGAGGCGCTCCGTGAGGGAGTCGGTGAGCCGCGCCGTGTAGACCGCGCCGAGCGCCGCCATGCCGAGCGAGCCGCCGATGCTCCGCAGCAGCGTGACCACGCCCATCGCCGCGCCCATGTCCTGCGGCCGGACCGCCCCCATCGAGGTCAGCAGGGTGCTCTGCATCACCAGGCCGAGGCCGATCCCGGCGACGGCCGTGAGGGCCGAGGCCACGGCGATCGGGGTGTCGGTGCGCAGGAGCAGCAGCAGCGCGCCGCCGGCCAGGGTGACCGCGCCGCCCAGCAGCGGGTAGCGCCGCTCGCCGCCGGGCCGGCCCATCAGCCGCGCCGTCACCAGCTGGGTGCCCATCATGCCGAGCATCAGCGGCAGCAGGAGCAGCCCGCCGGCGGTGGGCGAGGCGCCCCGGGCCAGCTGCAGGTAGAGCGGCAGGTAGCCGACCAGGGCGATCATCACCGCGCCGGTGAGGAAGCCGAGCATCTGCGCCACCGTGAAGTTGCGGTCGCGGAACAGCGCGGGCGGGATCAGCGGCCCGGGGGCGCGCAGTTCGGTCCGGGCGAACCAGCCCAGCGCGACCAGCGCGACCAGCGCCGTGCCGAGGAGCACCGGGGAGGTCCAGGAGTAGGCGGTGCCGCCCCAACTGCCCACCAGGGTGAGCGCGAGGATGCCGGTGGTCAGCAGGGCGACCCCGGCCCAGTCGAACGGGGCGCGCACCCGCTCCGTCCGCAGCCGTACCCCGACGCCGACCGCGAGCAGCGCGACCAGCCCGACCGGCAGATTGACGTAGAAGGCCCAGCGCCAGCTCAGCCGTTCGGTGAGGAAGCCGCCGAGCAGCGGTCCGCCGACGAAGGCGATCGGCATCAGCACGCCGACCACCGACTGCACCCGCGCCCGGTCGGAGGCGGGGACGAGCACCCCGATCACCGAGAGCGCGCCGACCATCAGCCCGCCCGCGCCGATCCCCTGGAGGCCCCGGAAGGCGATCAACTGCCCCATGTCCTGGGCGAGTCCGGCCAGCACCGAGCCGGCCAGGAACACCACCACCGCCCACTGGTAGGCGCCCTTGCGCCCGTACAGGTCGCCGAGCCGGCCCCAGAGCGGGGTGGCGGCGGCGGAGGTCAGCAGGTAGGCGGTGACCGCCCAGGAGAGGTGCTCCAGCCCGCCGAGGTCGCCGACGATGGTCGGCAGCGCGGTGCCGATGATCTGGCCGTCGAGGGCCGAGAGGAAGATGCCGAGCATCAGTCCGACGACGCCGAGCAGCGGCGGCTTGGGCCGCTCGTCGGCCTGCTCCTTGTTCTGGCCCCCGCTCTGTTCCGTGGCCATGCCGTCCGCCCCCTTCCCCGGCTCAGGCCGAGAACGGGCGGGCCCGGCGGGCGTCCCGCAGCGCCTGCGCCCACCAGGTGAGCTGGTCGAGCATGGTCTTGGCGGCATTGTCGGCGGCCGGGTCGATCGCCTTGCCCTCGGCGTCGAAGCACTGCGAGGCGCCGTGGAAACTGACCGTGTTGCGGATCGTGGCGGCGTTCAGCTCGGCCATCACCACCCGCAGCTGCTCGACCGCCCGCAGGCCGCCGGACAGGCCGCCGTACGAGACGAAGCCGACCGGCTTGCCGTGCCACTGCCGGTTGTGCCAGTCGATGGCGTTCTTCAGCGGGGCCGGGAAGCTGTGGTTGTACTCGGGCGTGACGATCACGAAGGCGTCGGCCGCCTCCAGCCGGGGCGACACGGCGGCCAGCAGCGCGGCGTCGTCCGGCGAGAGTTCGCCGCCGAAGGACGGGAAGGTGACGGGCAGCGGGGTCTCCACCAGGTCGATCCGGTCGGCGGTCAGGTCGCCGCGCGCCTCGAGGTGGCCGAGCAGCCAGTCGGCGACCACCGGGCCGAAGCGGCCGTCGCGGGTGCTGCCGACGAGGACGGCGACCTTCAGGTTCTGCTCGTTGGACGCCTGCTCGCTGGACGTCCGCTCGTTGGACGTCCGCTCGCTGGACCTCTGCTCCGTGGACATGGGAGTCCCCCTTCGGGATGGCTGGTGTGTACGACGTATCCGTCTCGAATACAACGTACACATCGACGTGTACGGCGTCCACTGCCGATACGCCGTACACAGGAGGGTGCTACGGTGGGACCGACCCCCAGTCGGAAGGAGCCCGCCCCCATGCCCGCTCAGCAGGCCCCCACCGGGGACACCCCCGCCGGCGACGACAGGCCCCCGGCGTCACTCTGGGAGCGCCTGGACCGCCCGGCCCCCGCCCCGCGCACCACCCTGACCCCGCAGCGAATCGCCGAGGCCGCCGTCGCCGTCGCCGACGCCGAGGGCCTGGACGCCGTCACCATGCGCCGACTGGCCGCCGAACTCGGCGTCGCCCCGATGGCCGCCTACCGGTACGTCTCCGGCAAGGACGAACTCATCGAGCTGATGGTCGACTTCGTCTACGGCCGACTCCCCCTGGACGCCGCCCCCGCCGAGGACTGGCGGGAGACCATGCGCGCCCTCGCCCTCCACCTGCGGGCCATGCACCTCGCCCACCCGTGGACCGTCCGGGCGGCCACCCCGTTCTCCCTCAGCCCGAACCAACTCGCCGTCCCCGAGCACGCGTTCGCCGCCCTGGCCGAACACGGCCTGGACGCCGACACCACCATGGCGGTGTTCCGCACCGTCACCGGCTACGTCCACGGCTCGGTCACCACCGAGGTCACCCTTGACACCCTGCGCCGCGAGCGCGGCTGGTCCGACGGCGACCAGACCCGGGCCGGCCTCGCCCCCCGGATGACCTGGCTGATGGGCACCGGCCGCTACCCCAACTACCAGCGCTACCTCCACGCGGCCACCCGCAAGGACGACCCCGACTGGCAGTTCGAAACCGGCCTCGACTGCGTCCTCGACGGCATCGCCGCCCACTTCGCCCTCTGACCGAGCCGCTCATGGAGTGGGAAGTCGGCCGGTCCGACTTCCCACTCCGCCCCCTCTTACTTGCCGGCCGCCCCGGCCCCCAGGCGCGCGGCGACGGCACCCAGCCGGCCCATCGCGTGGGCCACGCCCAGGCCGTCCATGTAGTCCCGCACGTGCACCAGCAGGCCGTCCCGGGCGCGCATCACCAGCAGGCCAGGCACGGTGAACGGCTCCCCGGTGGTGGCGAGCGTCCCGACCACCTGCTGCTCGACGGTCAGCACCTCCGGGTCGGCACCCGGGTGGACGGCCACCTCCCGGATCTCCCGCGGCCGCGCCGCACTCGCACCCCAGGCGGCGCGGTAGCCGGCCCGGATCTCCTCCCGCCCCCGGTACCGCTCCGGCATCCCGGGGAACAGGAACGGGAACTCGTGCACCCCGCCCTCGGCGTACAGCTCTGCCAGCGCGTCCGCGTCCAGGTCGAGCATCGCCCGCCGGTAGCGGACGAGCAGGTCGAGCGGGCTGGGTGTGCTGGGCGGGCTGGGCGTGGCGGAATCCGGCATGACGGCGGCCCCTTCGGCAGCGGACGGGGACGCCAGGATCCCTCTACGGCAATCGACTTGGCCCCCGCGCATCGATCGATGGCCCCAACCCTAGCCGCCGGAAGTCGGCTCCCCCTCGACGACCTGACGGCCGCCGCGCCCCAGCAGGCTTCGCCCGGCACCGAGGGGCCGTCCTCGTACCCCCGGGATCGGCACCTGCGAGTCCTGCGCTCCGTTCACGGCCCTCGGCCAACCAGCCGCGCTGCACAGGAAGTCGGCCGGGCCGACTTCCTGTGCGGCGGCAGCCGCCGACAACGCCTACCCGGCCGGCCGCTCGCCGGCGAGGACCAGGCGGTAGCCGTAGTCCATGCTGTCCCGGTCGAGCAGGTCGGCGTACCGCCGGTGCCACGCCCCCGAGGCGAGGTCGGCCCGCAGCCGCTCGACGGCCGGCTCGACCACCTCCGGCGGCAGCTGCGCGAAGGTCGAACTGGCCTGCCGGACCACCGGGTCCAGGTAGTGCTCGGGCCGCCGCCAGTGGGCGATCTGGAAGCCGTCGGTGAAGTCCCAGGGAACGGGGAAGGGCAGCACGGTGTGCGCGTCCAGGGCCTCCACCACCTGCTCCAGCGGCGTGAAGCGGGAGTCCTCCAACTCCCTGATCTCCGGCAGGTAGTCCTCCAGCAGCCACAGCTGCGGCCGGTGCGCCGGGTCCCAGGTGAACACCGCCTGCCGCCGCGCGACCCGCCGCAGCTCGGCCAGCCCGCGCCGCGGGTCCGACCAGTGGTGGACGGTCAGGACAGCCATCGCCGCGTCGAACGCCCCGTACTCGAAGGGCAGTTGCTCGGCCGAGGCCTTGACCTTCCGCTCCCCCGGATGCTGGTCGAGCATGACCTGCGACGGGTCGACGGCCGTGACCTCGGCGTCCTCCGGCTCGTACGATCCAGCCCCCGCACCGACGTTGACCACCGTGCGCGCTCCCCGCAGCGCCGACCCGATCAACGCGTGCAGCCGCGGATCGGGCCGACGGACCTGCCGGTACCCGACGCCGATCCGGTCGTACCTCGCCGTCCGGCTCTCCTGCCCCGCGTGTCCCATCCGACCAGCCCATCAAACGGGACCACCGGCGGCAACCGCTTCGCGTGAACCCGCACCGACGGGGGAGGCCGTGGCGGTAGCGTCGGCCGCATGACCGAACTCAGCGACTGGACCTACGTGGTGACCGACATCGAGGTGGACGGCCCGTGGCCGGGACCGAACTCGATGCGGTCCTTCGCGTCCGTGGCCACGACCATGGACGGCCGGACCTTCGGCGAGTTCGAAGCCGTCCTCGAACCGCTTCCCGGATCGGCCCCGAACCCGCGCACGAAGGAATGGTTCGACTCCGAGCCGGGCGCCTGGGAGGCCGCGACGACGAACCCGGAGCCCGTCACCGACGTCATGACCAGGTACGTCGAGTGGGTCCGGTCCCTGCCCGGCCGGCGGGCGTTCGCCGCGGCACCCCTGTCGTTCGACGGAACCTGGATCGACTACTACCTGCGCCGGTTCACCTCCTTCGGACTGCACCAAGGCCCCTACGAGCAGGATCTCCTCTTCCACGGCCCGGCCCTGTGCCTGCGCTCGTACACGGCGGCACTGACCGGCCGACCGCCCGCGGACCTCCCGGCACCGGCACTGCCCCCGCACTGGCTCGGCGGCGTGCGGCACACCCACAAGGCCCTCGACGACGCGCGCGGCTTCGCCGAGCTGCTGCACTTCCTCACCCGGAACTCCGGGACGCCCGCCATCACCTTCGACACCTGAGGGCCACCCCGCGACCACCGGTTCCCCGGTCACGCCTCCGGAAACGGCGGGGCATCCCTCCCTCCCCCCACCACGAGTGCCCCGAGGCCCTCGCGCGAGAAGTCGGCCAGCCCGACTTCTCACGCAGCCCGACGCCCCACCGGCGAGCCGGGAGCACCAGGAAGGCCCACCCTCCAACCAGGACGGCAAGCCCACGACCGACCAGCCCACCTGAACGGCCCTCGTCGCGGCCGCCTCCGGCAACTCGGCATCGCAGACGACATCAGCCAGTTCACCAACAGCCCTGCGGGCCGCGCCCTCCTCCCCACAGGCGATCCGGGACGGCAACAGGAGAACGCGCCCGGCCAAAGCCCCCGCCACATCGCGCAACTCACCCCAACGAACCCCGAGAACCACCCCTCCGCAACCTCCCCCACCGCGAGCGACCCGGGGCCATCACGCGAGAAGTCGGCCAGTCCGACTTCTCGCGCAGACCAACACTCCTACCGCCGCCCCGGAAGCACCAGGAAGGCCCACCCTCCAGCCAGGACGGCGAGCCCGCAACCGACCGGCCCTCCGCGCGGGCGCCTCCGGCAACTCGGCCTCGCGGACCACGTGCGGCGCCCCGACCAGTCCAAGCGGGAACGGCACCATAGGAGCCGCCGCCTCGCCGACGGCATCGGCCAGTTCACCAACAGCCCTGCGGGCCCCGCCTTCCTCCCCGCAGGCAATCCTGGACAGCAACCGGGGTACGCGCCTGGCCGGAGCCCCCGCCACATCACGCAACTCACCCCAGCGAACTCCGAGAACCGTCCTCAGCAGGCTTCCCCCACCGCGAGAAGTCGGCCGGTCCGACTTCTCGCGCAGACCAACGCCCCACCGGCGCCTCGGAAGTGCCAGGAAGGCCAACCCTCCAACCAGGACGGCAAGCCCACAACCGACCAGCCCACCTGAACGGCCCTCCTCACGGCCGCCTCCAAGCCGGGCTACGGCCGACAGCTCGCCGCCCGGATCCCCCTTCGCATCCCACAGCCCACCCCGGCGGCCCCCGGAAACCGCCCCAGCAGCCTTCCCGCACCACGAGTGCCCCGGGACCCGCGCGTGAGAAGTCGGCCGGTCCGACTTCTCACGCGGGCCGACGCACCAACCGGAAACCCGGGAGCATCAGGAAAGCCGACCCTCCGGCGAGGACGGCGAGCCCGCAACCGACCAGCCCACCTCGCGACCGCCTCCGACAACTCGCCGTTGCCGACCACATGCGGCACCCCGACCAGTCCGAGCAGGAACGGCACCGTGGGAGCCGTCGCCTCGTCGACGACAAACCCCAACACGTAGACAGCACCAGCCAGTTCACCATCAGCCCTGCGGGCCGCACCCTCGTCCCCATGAGCCGTCCGGGACAGCAGCGGGGAAACGCGGCCAGCCGAAGCCCCGGTCGCTTCGCGACTAACCCCAACGGACCCCGAAATCCACCCTCAGCAGACTTCCTGCACCACGAGTAACCCGAGGCCCTCGCACGAGAAGTCGGCCGGTCCGACTTCTCGCGCAGACCAACACTCCTACCGCCACCCCGGAAGCACCAAGAAGGCCAACCCCCGGCCAGATCAGCGAGCCCGCGACGGCAATCTCGCCCTCGCAGACCAGGTGGGGCGCCCCAACCAGTTCGAGCAGGAACGGGACCCTAGAAGCCATCGCCTCGCCGACAACGAACCCCAGCGCGCAGACGGCATAGGCCAGTTCACCGACAGCCCTGCGGGCCGCGCCCTCGTCCCGGTAGGCGATCCGGGACAGCAACAGGGGAACGCGGTCGGCCGGAGCCCCCTTCGCATCACGCGGTTCTCCCCAGCTGACCCCGGAAACCGCCCTCAGCAGAGTTCCCGCACCGCGAGCGAACCGGGGTCCTCGCGTGAGAAGTCGGCCGGCCCGACTTCTCACGCAGACCAACGCTCCTTCCGCCGAGCCGGGAGCGCCAGGAAGGCCAGGACGGCGAGCCCACGACCGACCAGCCCGCGTGGACGGCCCCCCGTGCGGCCGCCTGCAAGCCGGGCTGCGGCCGACAGCTCACGCCGTGCTGGCCTGAGCCCCCGTCGCATCGCGCGGTTGTCCCCTTGGCAGAGTTCCTGCACGGCAAGTGACCCGGGGCCCTCGCGCGAGAAGTCGGCCGGTCCGACTTCTCGCGCGGGCCGAGTCCCCTACCGCCGAGCCGGGAGCATCAGGAAGGCCAGCCCTCCGGCCAGGACGGCGAGCCCGCGACGGCGACTCGGCCTTGCGGACCGTGTGTGGCGCCCCGAGCAGGTCGAGCAGGAGCGGCACGGACGGCGAACCTCAGCGGGCGGACGGCATCGGTCAGTTCACCGACAGACCTGCGCCCCCACAGGCGATCCGGGACAGCAGCCGGGGAAAGTGCCCGGCCACATCGCGCGGTTGTCCCCTTGGCAGGGTTCCTGCAGTGCGAGCACCCCCGGGGCCGCTAGCGGCGGGCTGGGAGGGCCAGGAAGGCCAGGCCTCCGGCGAGGATGGCGAGGCCGTACCAGGAGGCGGTGGGCAGGCGTTCGTCGAGGGCGGCTACGCCGAGTACTGCGGCGACGGCGGGTTCGGCGAGGGTCAGGGTGGTGGCGGTCTGGGCGGTGGTGTGGCGTAGGCCGTGGCCGAAGAGCCAGTAGGCGAGGAAGGTGGTGATCACCGCGAGGTGCAGCACCACGCCTGCCCCGCGCGGCGTGAGCAGCCAGCCCGTGGGGCCGCACAGCAGCACCGGGAGGACGATCAGCGCTCCGCCGCCGAACATCGCGCCCATCACCCCGCCGGAGGGGTGTCCGCCGGCGATCAGCCGCCCGCCGATCAGCGAGTAGACGGCGTACGAGAGTCCCGAGAGCGCGGCCAGGAGCACGCCCGGCAGGTCCACCGTCGCGCTGCCGCCCGCGAGTTCGGGGCCGAGCACCAAGAGGGCGCAGCCGAGTACGGCCAGCGCGGTGGCCCCGGCCCAGCGTCCGCCGGGCCGTCCCTGTCGGGTGAGCCAGCCGAGCAGTCCGGTGAACACCGGCGCGCTGCCGAGCGCGATGACGGTGGCGACGGCCACGCCGGTACGGCTCACCGCCGGGTAGAAGGTCACCGGGTATCCGGCGACCGCGATGGCGCCGGCCGCGAGCAGCCACCGCTCGTGCGGCCCGCACTTCCGGGGGAGTACGCGGGCGGTGCGGTCGGTGAGGAAGAGGAGCAGCCCGCCGAGGACCAGCCCGGCGGCTCCGATTCCCGCGGCCGGGGCGCCGCCGGGTGCCAGCGAACTGGCCGTCCCGGTGGTGCCCCAGAGCACGGCGGCGGTCAGGATCGGCACCACGCCGCCACGCGGGCGGGTGCGGCGGGCGCGGCGGGGAGCCGTGGGGAGGGTGCGGGCAGGTGAGGACAAACGATTCGGCACAGTCGTGAACTTCCGTCGTCGAAGACCGTCAGGGGAACGGGTTTCCGAGAACGGGCGCACGCCGCCGACCCACGGCGGCCGCTGTCGGGCCGAGCCGGGGTCGTGGGGGGTCAAGCCACCGAAGCGCGCGCCCGATCAGGCGCTGAGCGGTGGCAGCACGACGTGCCAGTACAGGTTCACCCGTCGATGGTACCGACCGGCGGGCGTGAGAAGTCGGCCGGTCCGACTTCTCATGCGGCGAGGGCCGTTGACGCGTCCTCACCCCGCAGGAACGGTCCCCTCGCGGCAGTCGCGGGGTTCGGGGCGCAGAACGCCTGACCGCCCGCCCCACGCGCCCCCGGGAGGCTGTCACGCCCCTCCTGGGGGCGCGTCTCCTCGGCCGTGCAACCATCGGCGGCCCGCCCTCGACTTCCGGACCGTAGCGGACCGTTCATTCCTCCCTACGCTGAGTGTCGACCCCATCGGCCCACCGGAAGGACCCGCTCGTGCGCCGCTCCAGCCTCGTGCTGTCCCTGGCCCTGACCACCGTGGTCGCCTCCGCCCTGATGGCCGCCGACGTCGTGAAGGACGAGCCCTACCTGTCGGTGACCCTGCCGGTGCTCCGCGATCCGAAGGCCCAGCAGTTGCTCCACCACATGACGGACCCGGTGCAGGAGTGGGTGGAGTCCCGGGATCCGGCGGCGGCCGGCTACGCCGGGACGGTGATCGACGCGGCGAACCAGCACGCCGACATCTACTGGAAGGGCGAGACCCCGGCCCAGGTCCGTTCCCTGCTGGACGCGAACGCCGCGGACGTCGGCCCCGGCTACACCGTCGACGTCCATCCGAGCCCGTACTCCCGCGCGGAGATGCGCGCCGCGATCGACCGGTTCACGGCCGCGGTGGCGCGGGACGCGTGGACGTCGATCGGCCCGCAGGAGGACGGCACCGCCATCGCGATCACGTACGCGCCGGCGCCGGCGAAGCAGCTGACCGGCGGCGACGCGACCGTGCAGGCGTACTCCTCGCGGGCCGCCGAGATCGCCGGGATGCCGGTGTCGGCCGGCGTCGAGGAGACACCGGTGGCGCTGTCCGGCAACCGGCACTCCGACAGCGCGCCGTACTACGCGGGCGCCGAGGTGAACACCGGAAAGGCGTCGTTCTGCTCGACGGCGTTCAGCGGCTGGAAGGGCGGGACGAAGGTGGTGCTGACCGCCGCGCACTGCGGCGGCGGCCGGTACTACAACGGCACCGGCAGCTACATCGGCGACCTGGCCGCGGTCGGCAACGGCCTGGACGTCGGCATGATCGCGGTCAACGGGAACGGCGGCGGCCGGTTCTACGACGGTTCCTGGTCGGACAACGGCGGCTCGTCCCGGCACACGTACGGCGCCGGGCGGAACAACGTCGGGGACCTGATCTGCCTGAGCGGCGCCCAGTCGGGGTGGAGGTGCGACGTGCAGGTCAAGCGGGTCGACGTGGAGACGACGAACGACGAGGGTACGAAGATCAAGCCGGTGGACATCGCGGAGTCGAAGGGCGGCGACCGCCGGGCGGTCGCCGCGAAGGGCGACAGCGGCGGCCCCGCACTGGCGAACCCGTCCGGCCCGAACGGCGACATGGAGGCCCGCGGCGTCATCGTCGCCGCCCGCTCGGAGGTCGCCTGCCCGCCCGGATCGACGGCGCACCAGACGACCTGCTACGCGCAGGTGCTGTACGTGCCGATGACGCGGGTGGTCAACCAGATGGGCTTCTCGATCTCCTGTGGGCGTCATCGACGCGCCCCGAAGCGCGAGAAGTCGGCGGGTCCGACTTCTCGCGCAGGCCCCTCAGGTGGAGAGAGGGTCAGCGGCGGTGACGGCGGCCCTGGCCGCGTCGTCGGCGAACACGGCGAGCACGGCGAACTCGGCGCGAGCGGACGCCACATCCGCCGCGAAGCCCTCGTCCTGCCCGAACCGCCGGAGAACGTCGTTCAGCGCGGCTCCGTTGCCCGAGGGGGCGGCCCGACCAGCGCGACGCGGCGGCCGCCCCGGGCGTGAGCGCCGGGGCTCCTTGGCAGGTCGCACGGTCACCGCGCGGCCGGGTGCAGGCCGACGATGGGCCATCTCGGACCGGTGTCCGGGGCACCCTGCCAGGCCCACTGGGAGTCAGGGGTGACGGTGATGCCGTAGTCGTACAGGTCGGGGCGGCCCAACGCCTCCCACTGGGACCAGGCGGCCAGCACCTCGTCGCCGAGGCGGCGCGGCCCGCCCTGGAGGAGCTGCGGCAGCTCACCGTCGCTCCGTGCGACGAGGGTGGCCCATGACCGGTGGCCGTCGTGGATCCAGGCGTTGGTGCCGTCGGCATCCCGGGCGGTGAGCAGCACGGCGTCCGGGACGGCGACGCGCAGCGCGAACCGGAGGTGCCAGTCCTCCAGGCCGACCGGGTCGCGGTTCAACGCCCTGCTGGTCTCGGGTTCGGTGTCACCGCGCACCTGCGCATAGGCGGCGGGCCCACCGTCCGGCTGGGCCGGAGCGTGCCGGTCGCCCATGAACTGGGCCAGGCCCTGGACCCAGCCGGTGGCGGACTGTCCGTCGTCGGCGACGGTGAGGGCGATGTGTCCGAGCCGGCCCCAGGGGTAGACGATCCGTCCGCCCGGTCGTACCGCCTTCACCCAGGACCAGGGGACGGTCTCGACGGCGTAGGTGGCGTGCAGCCGGTCGACCTGGCCACCCCCCGGCACCCCGCCGTCGGTGCCGTCGCCTGCCGTCACCTCGGCGTCGAGCCCGGCGGCCGCGAGCCGGGTGCGGGCGAACGCGACCAGGCGCTCGTCGACTTCGGTGCCGACCACCAGGCCGGGCCCGGCCCGCCAGGCGGCCAGTGCCGCCGTCCAGCCCTGGCCGGTGCCGAGGTCCCACACCCGGTGCCCCGGTTCCACGCGGAGGCTGTCCAGCATGTCCGCCGCCACGGAGGGCGCGGACAGCGACGAGGACGGCCGGCCGCCGTCGAGCTGGGTGACGGCCGCCGAGTAGACCCCGGAGTACAGCTCGTCCGCCCAACCGGCCGGATCCACCGCGCGGTCGACCGGCACGTAGGCCCGGCCGTCCCACCGCCACAACCGGTCCGGCGCGAACCGGTCACGCGGCAGCACGGCGAAGGCGTCGCGTAGCCATGGCGAGTCGACCGGCCACGCCCCGCCCCGCTCCATCGCCGAGTCCAGGCGCGTCCGGCACCCGGCCAAGTCCTCGTCAGCGGCCACTACTTGCGGTGCTTTCCGTCGGACGGCGGCTGGGGCGGGACCTCGCCATCGGCGTTGCCGGGCGGGGGCGTTCCCTGCCCGGGGTCCGGCGGCGGCTTCTCGTGCTCACCCATCGTGGCTTCCCCTTCGATCGGGTGCAACGGTCGGCAATCACTCTGACGCGGCACCGCACCAGGAGGTAGAGGCGTGCGGGAGCTGCCAGGGGCGCGTGCGCGCAGGAAGTCGACCCGGCCGACTTCCTGCGCATCAGGCCCGTGACGTGTCAAAACTGGGACGCTTGCGTCCGCTCGGCTTCGCCGCCCTTGCCATCATCGTCCCCCCGCGCCGCAATGGCGCTGGCAAAATCGTCGTCGATGTACGGCACGCCGCCGTAACTCCCGCCGAGGTACCGCCGCTCGCGGTTCTCCTCCTGGCGCGGCTTGAAGTCGGCGAGGGCGAACAGCTCCGTCTCGCCGTGCTCGTTCTTCTCCACGAACCAGACCTGGTCCCGCCGCAGGACGTCCTCGCCGTCGGTTCGGCCGAGCAGGCTGGCATCGTGCGAGGTGAAGATCAGCTGAGCACCGTTCGGGTTGGTCGCGGAATCCTGGAACAGCCCGATCAGGCGCGCTGTCAGGATCGGGTGGAGGCTCGAATCGATCTCGTCCACCACGAAGGTGCCACCCCGACGGAGCGCCCCCATGAAGAGAGGTGCCTGCCGCAGGAGGGCCTGGGTGCCCTCGGACTCCTCGGAAACGTCCATCCTGACGATCCCGTCGCGCCCGCGATGGCCTATCCAGGGGCGCATGACCTCACGCGGTCCGTGCCCCTCGAGTTCCTCCAGCCGCCACGGCGGAATGCGCGTACCGTAGCGCTTCCGCAGCTCTTCCTCGTCGAGCAGCACACGCTCCGTGCCGCATTCCGCGATCCCGAGGTCTGCGGCACGCAGGAGCGCGATGAACTCAGGGTGCCGGTCCGGGTTTTCGAGGATCCGCGCTGCACCAATGCGGCCAGGGCCCTGCATTCGTCGGCTGAACTGGAGGCTTCGGGCGAACCAGTCGTACACCGGGCGGAAGTCGTCCTGCCGGGAGCGGGCCGCGAGGGACATGAAGAGGACGTCGGGCTCGGTGATGTTCTCGACCAGCTCCAGCTCTCGCCGGTGCCGCGAGTCACCGATCTCCAGCCCGTCGACCGAACGCTCGAAGATCTTGCGCTTCCTGCCGTGGGGGAAGCTGTGCAGCCATTCGTCGACCACCCGGTCGTCGTCCACGCTGAACCCGTAGGTGTAGCGGATCCCGTCGATCAGCAGGTCCACCACGTACCAGGACGGTTCCCCGCGCGCCGCCTCTTCGAGCCGGAAGGGTTGACGGGCCACGCCCCCGTCCGGCTCCGCGTCGCGATGCGAGCTGACGACCATCCTGGTCATGTACACCAGGGCATCGATGATCGAGCGGTGGCATCTGTGATCCCCCCTTCGCGGGCTGTGGGGCCTTTCTGTGCAAGTGAACAGACCTCACTCGCCGAGGCCCCCGACTGGCGCGAGAAGTCGGTCGGGCCGACTTCTCGCGCGGCCGGCGGATGGCCGCGCCACCCGCGACGGCCCCGGGTGTTCCGTCCCGTGAGGTCGGGGATGCGGGTGCCACCGGTGGCGTCGGCGCCGCGAAAACCCCGGCGGGGCTTGCGGGCGCTGCCGTAGGATCCGGGCCCGTGCAGAGTGACGATACGACCGGGTCCGAGAGTGCCCAGGGGGCCGAGGAGCCCAGCGGCCTCCGGGCGATCTGGGCGAACACCCTGGAGCCGGTGGCTCCGCTGCCCTGGTACCGGCGGGTGCCCCGCAGTGCCGTGATCGCGGGGGCCGTGGTCGTCGTCCTGTTCACCGCGGTGACGGTCGCGGCGGTGACCGGGTTCGGCGCGCCGACGCGGCACCGGATCGTGCTCGCGGACCGGATCGGCGACCAGGTGCGGCTCCCGGACGACGACAGCGTCCTGACCCTGCGCGCCGACTACGAGCGGCAGATGACGGCCCTGCGGCCGTACCGGGAGCTGACGGTGGCCGGCTACGGCGCCGCCGGGTCGACCGAAACCACGCTGACCGTGATCGGGCTGACCGGCAGCTTCCCGGACGTCCGGCGGGAGCTGGACAAGTACTTCGGCACGGAGACGCAGACGGCGGGCGCCCCGTCGGACGACCCGGTGGTGGTCGGGCGCCAGGACTACCCGGCCGGCCCCCTCGGCGGCGCGCTGGACTGCGCGGTGATCGAATCCCCGGCCACGTCCCTGGCCACCTGTGCCTGGGCGGACGGCAACACCGTCGGCATCGTCGTCGACGAAACGGGCGCCGGCAAGCCCGGGGAACTGGCCCGGCGCACGCTGGACATCCGGGCGGCCGTCGAGGTCGAGGAGAAGGACTGATCGACGGTCCGGCCGGAATCGTCGGACACGACCTGGAGCCGCTGAGATGAAACCCAACCTTGTGGACCCGTCGACGGTCACCACGGAGATGGCCGTGCAGGTTCGCACCTGGCGGGTCGACGAGGAGTTCAGTTGGCGCGCCGTGGCCCGGGCCGCCACCGACCTGTGGGGCTCCGGGTACGGCAGCAACCAGCTGTACGGCCGGGACCTCTGTGCGGCCGCCGCCCAGGTGCTGGGCGAGGACCCGGACCGGGAGCCGTGGAACTGACCTCCACCAAAGCGGTTGAGCGCGAGAAGTCGGCCCGCCCGACTTCTCGCGCGGCCGGCGACAGGACCAGCGGCGGGGCCGGTCAGTCCCGGTGCGGCTCCGGGGACCACCGGCCGAGCCACTGGTCGGCGCCGAAGGCCTCGAAGCGCTCGACCTCGGTGAAGCCCAGCTTCGCGGCGAGGCGCATCGAGGGGAGGTTGGCGGTCTGGGTGGCGAGCACCACCGGCTCGCCGGGCAGCACGCCGGTGAACCAGTCGAGGACCGCCGCGCACGCCTCGGCGGCGTAGCCACGCCCCCAGGCCTGCGGCAGGAACAGGTAGCCGAGTTCGGCCTGCTCACCGACCCGGCCGAGGCGCCCCGCCTCCTTGCGGAGCAGGACCTGGCCGATCGTCTCCCCGTCGAGATCGACGGCGAAGACCCCGGGGCTCCGGCTGGGCGCCCCGGGCATCTCGCGCTCGACCTCGTCCCGCGGCTTGGGGCCACCGAGGTAGGTGTTCACCTCCGCCGAGGCCAGCAGCTCGACGAACGCCGCACGGTCCCGGGCCTCGGGCTCGCGGAGTACGAGCCGCTCGGTCCTGATCGGGGCGGGCGGCCAGGGCAGCGGGCGCATACAGGTCTCCTGATCCTCTCGGGCGCCGGTTGCCGACGCCGTCGAAGATCAGGACGCGCTCCGGCGGAGCGCCAGTTGCGCGTCTCCGCAGGTCGCGGGCTCAGCCGTGCGGGTTGGCCGGGGTGGGGAGGGCGAGTTCGCACCAGACCGTCTTGCCGATGTAGCCGTCACCGCGCAGGTGGGCGCCCCACGACGTGGCCAGGGCGGCGACGAGTTCGAGGCCCCGGCCGGACTCGTCGTCCGGGGTGGCCTCGCACGGGGTCGGGAGGGTGGAGTTCGCGTCCGAGACCTCGATCCGGAGCAGGGAGTCGGTGGGGAGGAGGATCCGGACACCGATCATCCGGTCACGCGGGGAACGGGCGTGGCGGCAGGCGTTGGTGACGAGTTCGCTGAGGAGGATCAGCCCGGTCTCGGCGGAGTCGATGGGCACCTCCCACTCGAAGACCTGCCGGATGAACCGGATACGGGCACGGCCGGCGCTGCGGGGGAGTCGGGGGAACATCCACTCGACGACATCGACGGGCTGAGTGAGCATCAGGGTCCTTGAGGGGTGTGTACGGACGGCGTCACTCGGGAGAGCTGAGTTCGGCCTTTTCACCCTTCAAGCGTCGGCAGCCGGGCATAGCCTCAGCAGTTACACCGCAGGTACAACGAGAGCTTGAACCGCCCTGTGACCAGGGCAGGGAGGAGCGCGGGATCGTGAGCGCGCCGAAAGAGAACCCCATGGCGTGGAAGTACTGCGGTGATCAGCTCAAGCGGTGGCGCGCGACGGCGGGCGTGACCCGGGAGCAGCTGAGCAGGGCGGCCTCCTACGACGTCGAGAGCGTGCGGTCGATGGAGGCGGGGCGGCGGAAGCCGACGCTCAAGTTGCTCCAGGCGGCAGATGATCTGTGTGATGCGAAGGGGATGCTGCTGGGAGCGGCTGCGTTCCTGGCACCCGAGAAGTTTCCGTCCTATTCACAGGGCTACACGGATGCCGAAGCCGACGCAATCGCGATCCACACCTACGAAGCCCTGCTTATCCCGGGACTGCTCCAGACAGAGGAGTACGCCCGAGAGCTGATCAGTCACGCCTGTCCGCCCCTGGACGACGAGACCGTCGAAGCGCGCGTCGCGGGCCGAATGCAACGCCAGGAGAAGCTGGCGAACTCGCCGACGGTGCTGTTCGGTTTCGTGATCTACGAGGCTGCGTTGCGGGCAAAGGTCGGCAGCGCAGGGCTAATGAAGAGGCAACTCGCGCACATCATCGACATGAGCAGCCTGCGGAACGTCGCGATCCAAGTGCTTCCTGCAGATCGTGCGGCATACCCCGCCCTCGGCGGCCCCATCATCCTGCTGGAGACGGCCAACAATGAGCAGCTGGCCTACGTGGAAGGGCACCGAACCGGGGTGCTGCACACCGATGCGGACAAGGTGAACGTCCTCAGGCAGCGGCATGGAATGATCCGCACGCAAGCCCTCAGTATCGAGGAGTCCGTAGAGTTCATCAGGAAAGTCTCGGAGGAGCTATGAGTGCCGAAGTCGGCTGGTTCAAATCCAGCTACAGCGACGACAACGGCGGAGCCTGTGTCGAGGTAGCCTCCTCCCCCTCCGCCATCCACGTCCGCGACTCCAAGGACAAGGCCGGCCCGACCCTCACCTTCTCCCCCGAGGCCTGGTCCGCCTTCATCGCCTTCGCCTCCGAAGCTCAAGCAGCACGAGCCGAGTGACCCCTTAATGGAACGGTGAGGTAACTACCTCCCAACCACCGCCGCACGCAGCACATATGACTTATCGTCACGACTACACCACAGTCGGTTCCCCCGTGTAGCGTGCGCACCAACGAAACAACCCCCGCCGGTGCTACCAACACCGAACGGGGGTCTGACCGGCACGATCGAAAGCGAAGTTCGATCCTGTGGCTACCCACGACGATACCGCCATGGCCACCCCTGGGTACGGCAAGCAGTCCGCCCCGGAGCAACTCCCCCGCTCCGCGCGCGACTTCGCCCACCTTCCGGCCCGCGAGGCCTACCTCGCCTCGCTCATCGACCATCTCCCCGACGGCGCCGCCATGGACGCGAAGACCCTCGCCGTCCTCCAGCCCCACTACGGGCAGATGGCCTGCCGCTCGGCCCTCACCAAGCTCTCCACCGCAGGTCACCTGCGTCGCGTCCGTGAGCGCCTCGACTCCCGCCAGTGCCGCTGGGTGTTCCGCACCTACTTCTCCCGGACGCCCCGCTCCGACGGCTGGTGGGCGCACTTCCTCTCCACTGGGGAGGCGTCAACGCCCGCCGCACCCGATCCCCCCAGGGAGCGAACGCTCAACCGCACCTCCCCCACCTCGGCCGCCTACGCCGCCCTCGCCGGCCTCGGCCTGGTCGACCCCCGCCTCGCCCTCTCCGCCGCCGACTGCGCCGCGCTCGAACCGCTGGCCGCCGAGTGGCTGGACCGGGGGACCACGCTCCCCCTCTTCACCGCCGCGCTCACCGCGAACCTGCCGCCGGACATCCACAGCCCGGCGGGCTTCACCCGGCGCCGCCTGATCGACAAGCTGCCACCCGAGCGCCCGCAGTCCCCGCGTCCCCCGCAGCCGGTCCCCATTCCCGAATGCACCGACTGCCGCACCCCCTGCCGCCCGCACGCCCTCCTCGGCGGCCTCTGCCGCGCCTGCCGCAGCGCCCCTGGCGCCCCACCGGCCGCACCACCCCGCCCGGGCGCCCTCTCCCCGGCCGCCGTCCACCGCCACGCCGCCCGGATCCGCGACACCCTTCGCGATCACAACAGCCAAGCGGTGCACATCCGTTGACATGTCGACCGAAGCGGACAGGGCCCTAGACTTCCTATAAACAGATTGGGCGAGACGCATGGCGGGTGAGCGTTGGACGAACGACAGTGGGCCTTCTACGAGGGCGCGGACGGATCGACGCCGGTGCGCAAGGACTTGGAGAAGGCCCGTCTCGCGTCCCACGAGGAGACCAAACTCGCCGTCCTGATGCGGCGGGTCCAGGAGAGGCAGACCCTGCCCGGCGACGTCAAGAGCCTCGGGAGCGACCTCCTTGAGGTTCGGCTCACCGGCAACCGCCGCATCTTCCGGCTCCTCTACGCCGAGGAGGCCGACGGTCTCGTGCTCCTCGCGCTGTCCTTCTTCCAGAAGAAGACCCAGAAGACCCCGCCGAGCGAGCTCAGCACAGCTGAGAAGCGCCTCAAGGATTGGCGGAACCGTAACCCAAAAGACTGAGCACCCGGTTCTCGGTATCGGCTTTGGGCGATACTGTTGAATCAACGGGAGGGTAGGGAGACCATGGCACCCACACTGCATGATCTACTCGGCATCGACCCGGACGACCCCCACACCGCAGCGGGCCTGGAAGACGCCGAGGCCTACGCCGCACTGGTGGAGACGCTCGTCGTGGCCCGCCAGAAGCGCGGCCTCACCCAGCGCGAGGTCGCACAGCGCATGGGGACATCCCAGTCGACCGTCTCCGAGTTCGAACGCGTCGGAGGCGACGCCCGCTACTCCACCCTGCAGCGCTACGCGCGGGCCGTCGATGCCCGGCTCCACAGCATGGTCGACCACACCTGCTCGGCCGTCGCACCGGCCTGGCAGCCGGCCCCCGTGGAGGTCGAGGTCCACGTGGCCGTCCGTGAACGGGGGCCCGGGCCACGACCCGCGGCCTGGGAGCCGGACAGCCAGAGGCCGGTGACGGCGTGATGGCGGGTCGGTCCACCGACAGGCCGACTCGGCGATTCGCGTCCGTCGGCGAGATCACCGAGGCCGCCGAACTCCTGGACGTCACGTTCCTGGAGGTCTCAGGCCGTCGGCTCTTCGACCAGCAGGAGGATCGCGAGGAGGCGGAGAGCCGGACGACACTCCTCACATGGCTCCGCGAGCGGGACGGCGGAACCGTCCTGGAAGTGAGGTGCCGCCTTGAGCTGGCCGGCACCCAGGCGGACTTCGCCGTCGATGCGACGGCCGCGTTCTCCGTCGGCGAGCCGTTCGAACTGGCGGAAGACCTCCAGCGGCAGTTCATCGAGCAGATCGGGGTCACCGTGCTCTACCCGTACCTGCGGGAGTCGCTGCACAGCACCGCGACGAGGCTCGGTGTGGACACCCCGATGCTCTCGCTGCGCAACCCCTGGCAGCCGACGAAGTAGGCAAGCAGGCCCGTGATCATGAATATTCACAGGCGGCAGCGTTAACCTATGCAAAATCCAAAGGTGAACTACGTAACATGCCTTGCATTCGAAGTCATCTGGTTTGCCCGCATGCTGAGATCCATGCGATAGTCGAAGCAGCCCAACGGCGGGCGACACCGCACGCCGCCCTGGGTTGATGACTTCGGCGGGCCCGACCTGGCACTGCCGACGCCCATCGCGCGGCACGCACCCCCTTGGCCGGCGCGATGACTTGCAAGGGCCCCCGCCCGCCGGACCACGGCGAATCCGGGGGCCCTGCGCGTTTCCCCACAAAAAAAGCGCCGACCGGCCGGACGCCTCAGCCCCGCTCGCGCACCTTCAGCTCGAACCAGACGCCCTTGCCTCGCGGCAGCAGGTCCGCGCCCCAGCGATCGGCGAGGTCGTCGACGACCCTCAGCCCCCGCCCGCGCTCGTTCACCGGCTGGGCCTCGGCGAGGATCATGCAGGGCAGCGCCCGGGAGGAGTCCCGGACCTCGATCCGGAGCCAGCCGGGCTTGCGGCTGACGTGCAGTCCGATGGTGCGTCCGGCCGCGTGCCGCACCGCGTTGGACACCAGCTCACTGGTGAGCAGTTCCCCGGCCTCCAGGTGCTGGTGGAGCTCCCAGGACTCCAGGACCGAGAGCACCAGCCGACGGGCCACCGGGCCCGACTCCGGCCGGGAGGGCAGCCGTACCTCGTTGGGCGCGGACTGGTCGCACAGTCTGCTGGAATACATCTCCTCCAGCTCCGCGGAGGTGAGCCGCTCCAACGCCGAGAGCCCGCCGCCCTGGACGTCGATCCAGGACACTTCGGCGACCACGCCGGCCCCGGAAACCAATGACTGATCTGCTTCGCCCCAACCCGCCATGCGGACCATCATTGCGGAACGCAAGCAGCCGCGTACGGACAATGAGCAAACGATCTCTCCGCGTCGGCATATGCCGGATGCAAGAAGGGGTCCCCCCGGGCCGACTTCCGTCAATCCCGGGTTGACCCCTCCCCCACCTCAGCGGCGGTTTACCAGGCGCTCCACGGGACGTTCCAGCCGCTCAGCCCGTTCGACGGGTCGAGCGTCTCCTTCCGGATCGAGTTCTTCACGATCATCACGTCACCGATCAGCGAGCCGTCGTAGAACTTGCCCGCCGACGTGCCGGAGCCGCCGCCCTCGACGTCCTTGAGGCCCACGCAGCCGTGGCTGACGTTGTCCTCGCCGAAGGTCCTGCTGCTGCTCCAGTAGTTGCCGTGCACGTACGTGCCGGAGTCGGTGAGCCGCATCGAGTGCGGGACCTGGAGGTCGTACGGCGCGCCGGTCATGCCGGGCATGCTGCTGGACTGCATCCGCACCACACCCTCCTTGGACATGACCACCATCGTGCCGTTCCAGGTGGGGTGTTCGGGTGCGCCGGCGCTGATGTCGATCTCGCTCGACTGACCACCCTGTACGACCGTCATCTTGTGCGCAGCGGCGTCAACCGTCGAAATCTGGGACCGCCCGATCGTGAAGGGCTCGTCCCGGTCCGCGCCGTACACCCCGGGGGCGATCTCGACGCTCTTCAGCCGGTACTTGACGGTCACCTTGGTGTCCGGCGCCCAGTACTGCTCGGGGCGGAAGTCCAGCCGGCGGTCGCCGAACCAGTGGCCCTTGACCACGGTGCCGTTGCTGGTCTCGAAGCTGATGCCGCGGGCGACCTCGTCCCGGTTCTTCACGTCCTTGCTGAAGTTCACCGAGACGATCATGCCGACGCCGTACGTGGCGTTGTCGTCCACGTTGTCCGAGGCCTTGGCGAGCGCCGTCGGGGTCAGCGTGGTGAAGTCGCTGTCCGCCGTGGCGACCGCGCCGTCGGCGTCCGCGGCCATCGCGCTGACCCGGTAGGCGGTGCCCACCTCCAGGCCCGCCGCGGGCGTCCAGGAGGCGCCGTCGGCGGAGATCGTCCCGGGGACCTCCTTGCCGCTCTTGTCGCTCACCTTGACGGTGGTCAGCTTGCCCCCGGTCGCGCCGACCTTGAGCGCGTTCGGCGCCACGTCCACCGAGCCGGCCTTGGGCTCGATGCTCACCGCGGCCGTGGAGACCTTCGGCGTCTTGCTGCTGGGCGCCGCCTCCGTGGGCTTGGCGCTCGCCGCGCCGGCCGCCAGATCGGCCTTGGCCGCGCTCCCCCCGCCCCCGTTCCCCCCGTTTGCCCCGCTGCCCCCACCACAGGCGGCCGTCAGCGCCATCGCCCCGCCGACCAGACCGACGGCCACCACTCTGCGTATCGACCTCATCGTCGATTCCCTCCCTCAGAAGATCCGAGAAACTCCCCGTGGACCCGACGGACCCGACCGGTATACGCAACCGGCCACCGGAAAGGTTGCGCCATGCGCGGGGCTGCTCGCCCCGGAAACCGCGGCGGCCCGACCCCAACGAGTGAGGACCGGGCCGCACGACGGACGACGGACGCCGAAGGGGCCTACCAGGCGGCCCAGTCGACGTTCCAGCCGCCGAGCCCGTTGGAGGGCGCGACGGTCTTCTCCTTGGTGTTCACGACCTTGATCGGGTCACCGATCATCGAGTCGTTGAAGAACTTGCCGGCGACGGAGGAGTCGCTGCCGCCCTTCACGTCCTGCATCGACACGCAGCCGTGGCTGGCGTTGGTCTTGCCGAACGGGCTGGCCCAGTAGTTGCCGTGCACGAAGGTGCCGGAGGTGGTCAGCCGCATCGCGTGCGGCACGTCCTGGATGTCGTACTCGCCGCCGAGACCGACGGTCTGCGAGTTCATCCGGGTGACCTTCTCCTTGGACATGACCACCATCGTCCCGCCCCAGGACGGCGTGGCGTCCGCGCCGAGGGTGACCGGCAGGGTGGTGCTCTTACCGTCCCGCTCGACGGTCATCTGGTGCGCCTTGGCGTCCGCGGTGGAGACCATCGACCGGCCGATGGTGAACGGCTCGTCCTTGTCCACGTCGCCGTAGATGCCGGGGGCGACCTCGACGTTCTTCAGCCGGTACTTGACGGTCACCTTGGTGCCCGGCGCCCAGTACGCCTCCGGACGGAAGTCCACCCGGCGGTCGCCGAACCAGTGGCCCTTCACCACGGTGCCGTTGCTGCTCTCGATGGAGATGCCCTTGACGACGGCGTCCTTGTTCTTGACGTCCTTGTTGAAGTTCACCGAGACGATCATGCCGACGCCGTAGGTGGCGCCGTCGCTGATGTTGTCGTTGGTGGAGATCTTCTTCTCGGGCGTCAGCGTGGTGAACGAGGTGGTGGACGCGGCCACCAGGCCCTCGCCGTCCTTCGCCTGGGCGTTCACCTTGTACGCCATGCCGACCGCGAGCGCGCCCGCGGGCTTCCAGCCGGAGCCGTCCGGGGTGATCGCGCCCTCGACCGGCTTGCCGTCCTTGTCGGTCACCTCGACCGTCGTCAGCTTGCCGTTCGAGACGGACACCTGCAGCCCGTTCGGCGGGACGTCCAGGGCACCGTCCTTCGGCTCCACGGCCAGCACCGCGGCCGAGGGCTTCGGCGTGGCCGACCCGCCCCCGTCCGCCGCGGCCGAGGCCGCGCTGCCGCCGCCCGAACCCCCCGTACCACCCGAACCACTGCCCTTGTCGTCGCCACAGGCCGCGGTGAGCAGCAGTACCCCGCCCATGACCAGCGCCATCGCACTCTTCCGCCCGTAGCGGTTGGTGGTGCGTATCGCGGTGCCGGCCGTCTTCCCCGTCTTCACGGTTTCTCCCCTCCCGGTATTCACTCTCTTGACGCGTTGAGTGCCCCCGTGAGTTGCACCGGACGTGGATCTTTCCGGGCCGGGCTGCGGGCGCGCCGGAGCAGGATAGCTAAGCCGTCCGAGTGAATCCTGAGAGGAGTCGGTTGACGCGGGCGTGAAACCGTGGTGAAGACAGGACGTAACGGGCGAACGGGACTTACGGCAGCGCCGAAGCGGACGAAGTGGCTGTCGGAGCGGCGGACGAAGCGGCCGCCCCCCGCCCCAGCGCGCTCCCCGCCACCCACTGCTCCCACGGCACGTTCCAGCCGTTCAGCCCGTTCTGCGGCGGCACGAAGTCCCCGGACGAGGCCTTCACCTCCAGCACGTCCCCCTCCAGGGTGTGCTCGAACAGCCAGCCCGCCGGGGAGTCCTTGCTCGCCCCGCCCTTGGCGTCGGACAGCCCGATGCAGCCGTGACTAGTGTTCGCCGAGCCGAACACCCCCGGGTCCGCCCAGTAGTTGCCGTGCACGAAGGTGCCGGAGGCGGTCAGCCGCATCGCGTGCGGGACGTCCTTGATGTCGTACTCGTCGCCCATGCCGACGGTCTGCGAGTTCATCCTGGTCACCTTGTACTTCTCCGACACCACCATCACCCCCCGGTAGGTGGAGTGGTCCCGGCTGCCGCCGGAGACCTTGAGCACCCGGACCACCTTGCCGCCCTGCCCCGCCCGGACGGTCAGGGTGTGGGCGTCCAGGTCGACGGTGGAGACCTGCGCCCGCCCGACGGTGAAGTGCAGCTCCCGGCTCTGGGTGCCGTACTCCCCCGGCGCGCCCTGCACGTCCTTCAGCCGCAGCGCCACCGTGACCCTCGTCCCGGCCGCCCAGTACGCCTGCGGGCGGAAGTCCAGCCGCTGCCCGTCGAACCAGTGCGCGGCCACCGGCACCGGCGGATCGGCGGTGACCTGCACCGCCTTCTCCACCGCCGCCCGGTCGGTGATCGGACGGCTGAACCGCAGCGAGACCGGCATCCCGACCCCCACCGTGGAACCGTCCTCCGGGGTAAAGAACGCCACGAAGGTGTGCGTCGGGGTGACGGTCGTGAACGCCGAGTGCTGCGCCGCCCGCTGCCCCTGGTCGTCCTCCGCCACGGAGTCCACCGTGAAGGCCGTCCCAAGCGGCAGCGGCCCGTCCGGCGCCCACTCGCCGCCGTCGGCCGCGATCGTGCCCGGCACCTCCGTGCCCTTCCCGTCCGCCAGCCGCACCGAGACCAGCCGCCCCTGCGCCACCGTCACCCGGACGGCCCCCTCCGGCCGCACGTCCTGCGCCCCGTCCACCGGCTGCACCGAGAGCACCGCCCGCGAGGGCGCCGCCGGGGCCGTACGCCCACCCGGCCCCACCGCGTCCCCGTCCGGCACGCCCGGAGGCCCGCCGCACCCCGCCAGGACCGCCACGCAGCAGGCCACCGCCGCCACGCCCCGCGCCCACACCCGTCCACGGCGCCGCATCCCGGGGCCCTCCCACTGTTCAAGTCCGATGCCCGGAACAACGAGAACCCTCCCAACGAAGACACGCCGCCCCCGAAACCCCCGCTCCCGAAACCCCGGACCGCTTCCGGCCAACACATTCCGGGAAAGAGAAGGTGAATGGACCCAGAACACCCCGCCCAGGGAGGCCCCCGCCATGGCGTCAGAACAGCAGCTGAACCCCGGCAGCTGCCAACCCCTCGGCGCCCGCTACCACCTCGACCGCACGGGCCGGCGAGGCACCAACTTCGCCCTCTGGGCCCCCGCCGCCGAAGCCGTCGAACTGTGCCTGTTCGACGAGGACGGCCAGGAGACCCGCCACCACCTCACCGAGCAGGACGTCCAGGTCTGGCACGGCTTCCTCCCCGGCGTACGCCCCGGCACCCGCTACGGCTACCGCGTGCACGGCCGCTGGGACCCGTGGACCGGCGCCCGCTGGAACCCCGCCAAGCTGCTGCTCGACCCGTACGCCCGCGCCGTCGACGGCTGTTACACCTCCCACGACGCCGCCTGCGCGGCCGTCCGCAACTGGCCCGAGGCGGACGTCGCCGACACCGTCCGGGACAACCGCGACTCCGCGCCGTACGTGCCCAGGTCCGTGGTCGTCCACGACGAGGACGACTGGTCCGACGACCGCCGCCCGAAGACCCCGTGGGCCGAGACCGTCCTCTACGAGCTGCACGTGCGCGGCTTCACCATGCGCCACCCCGACGTCCCCCCGCCGCTGCGCGGCACCTACGCCGGCCTCGCCCACCCCGCCGCCCTCGCCCACCTCACCCGCCTCGGGGTGACGGCCGTCGAGCTGCTGCCGGTGCACCAGTACGCCAGCGAGGACCACCTCCAGGCCCGCGGCCTGGTCAACTACTGGGGCTACAACACGATCGGCTACTTCGCCCCGCACGCCGGCTACTCCGCCTCCGGCTCCCGCGGCGGCCAGGTCGGCGAGTTCAAACGGATGGTCCGCGCCCTGCACGCCGCCGGGATCGAGGTGATCCTGGACGTGGTGTTCAACCACACCGCCGAGGGCGCCGAACTCGGCCCCTCGCTCAGCCTCCGCGGCATCGACAACGCCGCCTACTACCGCCTCCCGCCGAACCGCCCGCGCGGCTACGCCGACTACACCGGCTGCGGCAACACCCTGGACACCCGCCGCCCCCAGGTGATCCGGCTGGTCACCGACTCGCTGCGGTACTGGGTCACCGAGATGGGCGTGGACGGCTTCCGCTTCGACCTGGCCGCCGCCCTGGCCCGCGGCGGCACGAACGGCGGCGACGCCGTCGACACCGACCACCCCTTCCTCGCCGCCGTCGCCCAGGACCCGGTGCTGAACCGGGTGAAGCTGATCGCCGAGCCCTGGGACGTCGGCCCCGGCGGCTACCAGGTCGGCGGCTTCCCCCCGCTGTGGGCCGAGTGGAACGACAAGTACCGCGACACCGTCCGGGACTTCTGGCGCGGCGCCCGCCCGGACGTCCGCGAACTCGGCTACCGCCTCTCCGGCTCCTCCGACCTCTACCAGCGGGCCGGCCGCCGCCCGTACGCCTCGGTCAACTACGTGACGGCGCACGACGGTTTCACCCTGCGCGACCTGGTCTCCTACGACCGCAAGCACAACGAGGCCAACGGCGAGGACAACCGGGACGGCACCGACGACAACCGCTCCTGGAACCACGGCGCCGAGGGCGAGACCACCGACGAGCAGGTCAACCGGCTGCGCCTGCGCCAACTGCGCAACCTGACGGCCACCCTGCTGCTCTCCGCCGGCGTCCCGATGCTCACCGCCGGGGACGAACTGGGCCGCACCCAGGGCGGCAACAACAACGCCTACTGCCAGGACAACGAGGTCGGTTGGCTGGACTGGTCGCTGCTGGAACAGCCCGGCTGGCAGGAGCTGTGCGCGCTCACCGCCCGGCTGGTCCGGCTGCGCCGGGACCACCCGGTGCTCCACCGGCGGGCGTTCTTCTCCGGCCGGGCCACCACCCCCGGCGGCCGGCCCGACCTCACCTGGTTCACCCCGCGGGGCACCGAGATGACCGAGGCCGACTGGTTCGCGCCGACCGCCTGCCTCGGCATGCTGCTCTCCGGCTCCGCGCTGCCCGAATGCGACGAGGCCGGGCGGCCGATCGGCGACGACGGCTTCCTGCTGCTGCTCAACGCGGGCCACGAAGCGGTGGTGTTCACCCTGCCCGCGGCGGCGCCGGCCCCCGGCTGGGAGCCCCTGGTCGACACCGCCGCCGCACACCCCGACGAACCGGCCCCGGCCGGCGCCGTCGTGCTGGGCGGGCGCTCGCTGCGGCTGCTGCGCGCGCCCGCCCCCGCCACGTAGCCGGGGCTCAGCTCCCGGCGTGCCCGAGCTCGACGTTCTCCAGCACGCCGATCGCGTCCGGCACCAGCACCGCCGCCGAGTAGTAGGTGCTCACCAGGTAGGAGGCGATCGCCTTCTCGTCGATGCCCATGAAGCGGACGTTCAGACCCGGCTCCACCTCGTCCGGGATGCCGATCTGGGTCAGGCCGACCACGCCCTGGTTGTCCTCGCCGACGCGCATCGCGATGAACGCGCTGGTCTGCTGGTCGGACACCGGGATCTTGTTGCACGGGAAGATCGGCACCCCGCGCCAGGTCGGCCGCTGCTTGCCGAGGACGTCCACGGTGGACGGGTAGACGCCGACCCGGTTGCACTCCCGCTCGAAGGCCGCGATCGCGCGCGGGTGGGCGAACAGGTAGTCGGTGTCGCGGCGCATGCTCAGCAGCTCGTCCAGGTCGTCCGGGGTGGGCGCCCCGGCGCGGGTCTGGATCCGCTGGTCGAAGTCGGTGTTGCCGAGCAGGCCGAACTCCGGGTTGTTGATGATCTCGTGCTCCTGCCGCTCCCGCAGGGCCTCGATGGTCAGCCGCAGCTGCTCCTCGGTCTGGTTCATCGGCTGGTTGTAGAGGTCCGCGACCCGGCTGTGCACCTTGAGCACGGTCTGCGCGACGCTCAGCTCGTACTCGCGCGGCCTCAGCTCGTAGTCCACGAAGGCGCCGGGCAGCTCGTACTCGCCCTGCCGGCCGGCCGCGAGGTCGATCTCCGCCTCGCCGTGCTCGTTCTGCGCCTGCGCCGCGTCCGCGGCGAAGCCCAGCAGCTGCTCGCGCAGCGACTCGGAACGGCCGATCAGCTCCTGGAGCACCGGCCAGGACAGCGCCATCGCGACCCCGGAGGTGCTCGCCTTCACGGTGTACGGCCAGCTGCCGCCGCCCTCGGTGATCGCCTCGTCGCCGACGTGGTCGCCGTCGGCGAGCGTGCCGAGCACCGTCACCTCGCCGTACTTGCCGGTGCCGATCCGGTCCACCTTGCCGTGCGCGATCAGGAACACCTCCTCGATCGGCGCCCCCTCCTGCACCAGCACCTCGCCCTGCGCGAAGTCCCGCTGCACGAACCGGCGGGCCAGCTCGGCCAGCACCTCCTCGTCCTCGAAGCCGCGCAGCGCCGGGACCTCCGCCAGCGAGGGGGCGATCACCGTCACCGCGGCGCCGGTCTTGGCGAAGCTCACCCGGCCGCGCCCGGGCGCGTAGCTCAGCCGCCGGTTGACCCGGTAGGTACCCGCGCTGACCTGCACCCACGGCAGCATCTTCAGCAGCCAGCGGGAGGTGATCTCCTGCATCTGCGGCTTCGACTTGGTCGTCGTCGCCAGGTTCCTCGCCGCGGTCGTGCTGAGGCTGAGCTGGGCCCGTACCTGCACGATTGCCGAGCCGGGGCCGGGGGTGGGCTCGGTTTCGACCGTCATCTGTGCACTCCTGTCACTCACGCACCACTGGACATCCGTACAGGACGTGTCATCGGCTCATCGGCAGGCGCCCGCAAGAGGCGCACGGCGCACTCCTACCTGCACGAATGGCGGCGCACGCCCCCTAATTCGCGCCCGCACCGCCCGTCCGAGTGGCCGGTTCTCGCCGGGCGCTACCGACAGGGGCGAAAAACCGGATGAGAAATGACGGCCCGTCTGCCTACCCTCACCGCGATGGCCGAGAACAGACAAGACCCCGAGAACCCGACCCCGGGAAGCCCCCAGAGCGACGGAACCGGCCCCGCCGGGCCCGGGCCGCGGCACTCCACGGTCCGCTCCCTGCTGCGCCTGTGGCCGTACGCGCGCGCCGTCCGCGGCCGGCTGGCCGTCTCGGTGACGGCCGCCACCCTCGGCATGCTCAGCACCCTCGCCGTCCCGGTGGTCCTCGGCCTGATCGTGGACGGCCCGCTCGCCGAGCACGACCTGGCCGGCCTCTGGCCGCTGGTCGGCCTGCTGCTGGTCCTCGGCACGGTCGAGTCCGCGCTGTTCTACACCCGCCGGGTGGTGCTGGCCCGCCCGCTGGCCGGGCTGGAGACGGCGATGCGCGGGGACCTCTTCGCCAAGCTCCAGCGGCTGCCGGTCTCCTTCCACGACCGCTGGGGCTCCGGCCAGCTGCTCTCCCGGGCCACCGCCGACATGTACACCATGCGGCTGTTCCTGGCCTTCCCGCTGGTCTTCCTGATCGTCAACTCGGTGATGTTCCTGGCCGGCACCGTGGTGATGTTCACCCAGGACTGGCGGCTCGCGCTGATCGCCCTGGTGCCCGTCGTCCCGCTGTTCGTGCTCACCCGGCGGTTCGAGTCCGGCTTCTCCGGCGCCGCCCGGCTCGCCCAGGACCAGAACGGGGACATCGCCACCCTGGTCGAGGAGTCCGTCCTCGGCATCCGCATCCTCAAGGCCTTCGGCCGGCACCGGTCGATGACCGAGCGCTTCCGCGCCCAGGCCCAGGAACTGCGCCGCACCGAACTGCGCAAGGCGCACCTGCTCGCCAACCTCTGGGCCGTCATCGTCGGCCTGCCGGAGATCGCGCTCGCCGGCGCCCTCGCCGTCGGCGCCTACCTGGTGGCCCACGACGACCTGAGCGCCGGCACCCTGGTCGCCTTCCTCTCCACCGCGCTCGCGCTGCGCTGGCCGGTCGAGTCGCTCGGCTGGCTGCTCGCCTACGCCAACGAGGCCGCCACCGCCACCGACCGCTTCTTCGAGGTGCTGGACGAGCCGGACACCCCCGAGGCGGACACCCCCGCCCCGGGCACCGCCGCGGCGCCCACCGCCCCGGACGGCATCCGCTTCACCGGCGTCCGCTTCCGCTACCCCGACGCCCCCGACGACAGCCCCGACCTGCTGGCCGGCGTCGACCTGCACATCCGCAGCGGCGAGACGATGGCCCTGGTCGGCGCCACCGGCAGCGGCAAGACCACCCTCACCGCCCTGCTCCCCCGGCTGTACGAGGCCACCGCCGGCACCATCACGCTGGACGGCCGGGACATCCGCGAACTGCCCCGGCCGCGGCTGCGCGAACTCGTCTCGGTCGCCTTCGAGGAGCCCACCCTGTTCTCCGCCACCGTCCGGGAGAACGTCCTGATGGGCGCCCCGGGCGCCGGCGAGGAACAGCTGCGCACCGCCCTCGACACCGCCCAGGCCGGCTTCGTCGAGAAGCTCCCGAACGGCCCGGACACCGAGGTCGGCGAGCAGGGCCTGAGCCTGTCCGGCGGCCAGCGCCAGCGCCTCGCGCTGGCCCGCGCGGTGGTCGGCGACCCGGCCTTCCTCGTCCTGGACGACCCGCTCTCCGCCCTGGACGTGCACACCGAGGCCCTGGTCGAGCGGGCCCTGCGCGAGGTCCTCGGCACCACCACCGCCCTGGTCGTCGCCCACCGCCCCAGCACCGTGCTGCTCGCCGACCGGGTCGCGGTGCTGGCGGACGGCCGGATCACGGCCGTCGGCACCCACCAGGAACTGCTGCGCGACTGCGCGCACTACCGGGAACTGATGTCGGGCGAGGCCGCCCTGATACCCGACGGCCCCCTCGCACCGGAAGGAGCGCGCGCATGACCACCACCGCCGAACCCGTACGGGCCGAACCCGTCGCGCCGGCCGAGGAGGAGCTCCCCCCGCCGCCCGCCGACGAGGAGGACATCCCCGTCCCGCCGGGCGCACCCCGGGCGCTGCTGCGCTCGCTGCTGCGCACCCACCGGGCCCGGATCACCGTCGCGATGGTGGTGATCCTGGTCCAGCAGGCCGCGCTCCAGTCCGGCCCGCTGCTGGTCGCGGTGGCGATGGACCGCGGCATCCCGGCCCTGCGCGAGCACGACTCCGGCCCGCTGGTCGCCGTGGTCGCGGCCTACCTGTTCTGCGCGCTGCTCAGCCCGGTGCTGCAGTGGGTCTTCATCAAGATCAGCGCCCGGGTCAACCAGGACATCGTGCTGGAGCTGCGCGGCCGGATCTTCCGGCACGCCCAGCGGCTCAGCCTGGACTTCCACGAGCGCTACACCTCGGGCCGGATCATCTCCCGCGCCACCAGCGACATCGACGCGCTGCGCGAGCTGCTCTCCGAGGGCCTCCAGGAGCTGCTGACGGTCCTGCTGTCGGTCTGCTACATCTCGGTGCTGCTGGTGGTGCTGGACTGGCGGCTCGGCCTGGTCTCGCTGGCGTCCTTCCTGCCGCTGGCCCTGATCGCCCACTCCTTCCGCCGCCGCTCGCGCCGGGTCTACCGGCGCTCGCGTACCTCGGCCGCCTCGCTGATCGTCCGCTTCACCGAGACCATGAACGGCATCCGCCCGGTGCAGGCCTTCCGCCGGGAGAAGGCCAACGACGCCGCCTTCGCCGTGGTCAACCGGCAGTCCGCCACCGCCACCGCGGACGGCCTGCTGGAGATCGCCCGCTACGTCGGCCTCTCCCGCCTCACCGCCAACCTGTGGTTCGCCGGCGTGGTGCTGCTCGGCGCCTACCTGGTCGTCGACGACGCGCTGGAACTGGGCGTGCTCACCGCCTTCGCGCTCTACCTGCGCCGGCTCTTCGACCCGGTCGACCAGCTGGCGATGTTCCTGAACAGCTACCAGTCGGCCGCCGCCGCCCTGGAGAAGATCGCCGGCCTGCTCGCCCACGAGCCGACCGTCGCCGAGCCGGCCGAACCCGCCGAGCTGCCGGAGGCCTCCGGCCAGGGCCGCGCGGTCGCCTTCGAGGGCACCCGCTTCGCCTACCGGACGGGCAAGGAGGTGCTGCCGGCCTTCGACCTGCTGATCCCCGCCGGGCAGACGGTCGCGGTGGTCGGCGCGACGGGCGCGGGCAAGTCCACGGTCGCCAAGCTGCTGGCCCGCTTCTACGACCCGACCGACGGCCGGATCCGGCTGGACGGCGTGGACCTGCGCGACCTGGCCACCCCCGAACTGCGGCGCGGCGTCGTGATGGTGACCCAGGAGTCCTTCCTGTTCTCCGGCACCGTCGCCGAGAACATCGCGGTCGGCCGCCCCGGCGCCACCCGGGAGGAGGTCGAGCAGGCCGCCCGGGACATCGGCGCGTACGAGTTCATCGCCGCCCTGCCGGACGGCTTCGACACCGACGTGCGCAAGCGCGGCGGCCGGATCTCGGCCGGCCAGCGCCAGCTGGTGGCCTTCGCCCGGGCGCTGCTGGCCGACCCGGCGGTGCTGATCCTGGACGAGGCGACCAGCTCGCTGGACGTCCCCGGGGAGCAGGCCGTGCAGCGGGCCATGCGCACCGTGCTGGCCGGCCGGACGGCCGTGATCATCGCCCACCGGCTCTCCACCGTGGAGATCGCCGACCGTGTCCTGGTGATGGACCAGGGCCGGATCGTGGAGGATGGCTCCCCACAGGAGCTGATCGACGGCTCCGGCCGTTTCGCCGCCCTCCACCGGGCCTGGCGGGACAGCCTGGTCTAGGGCCCCGGCCCCGGACCCCACGAATGTGCCCGTCCGGGTGCGCCGTCACGCACCCGGCCGGGCATTCCCCATTTCCCGCACGGAGGTACGCGGGCGGCCGCCCACCCGGTTCACCACCGGTGGACGGCCGCCCGCGGCCTCAGCGCAGCAGCCCCGCGTCCATCCCGGCCGACTCGGCCGGCAGCGCGACCAGCCCCAGCTCGGCCGGCGAGGCCAGCCGCGGGTGCGCGGGCAGCACCCGGACGGTGTAGCCGAACGGGCCGGTCCGGCAGAGCTCCAGCGAGCCCTCGTAGCGGATCCGGCCGTCCAGATCGGGCCCGCCGACCGGCTTGAGGGCGAGCAGGCAGGCGTCCGAGATCCGGTCCCGCTCGTCCACCCGGCCGGAGACCGCCTGCACCTCGACGTCGCCCGGCCGCAGCGTCCCGAGCGCGACCTGCACCCGCAGCTCCAGCGAACTGCCCAGCTCCTGCGCCTCGGTCGGGCAGTCCGCCTCGACGTGCTCGACCCGGACGGCCGGCCAGGCCTCCCGGACCGTCGCCTTCCAGAGCGCCAGCTCGCGCGCGCCGTGGCCGTGCTGCCCGGCCAGCTCCCGCTGGGCCTGCGCCGCCGGGGCGTACAGCCGCTCGACGTACTCCCGGACCATCCGCCCGGCCAGCACCTTGGGCCCGAGGGTGACCAGGGTGTGCCGGACCATGGCGATCCACTGCTGCGGCAGCCCGTCCGCGTCCCGGTCGTAGAACCGGGCGGCGACCTGGTTCTCGATCAGGTCGTAGAGCGCGGCCGCCTCGATGTCGTCGCGCCGCTCGGCCTCGCCGCTGTCCGGGTCGAGCGCCCCGCCGCTCTCGTCGGCCGTGGGGATCGCCCAGCCGTTGCGGCCGTCGAACCACTCGTCCCACCAGCCGTCCAGGACGGACAGGTTGAGGCAGCCGTTGAGCGCCGCCTTCATCCCGGAGGTGCCGCAGGCCTCCAGCGGGCGCAGCGGGTTGTTCAGCCAGACGTCGCAGCCCGGGTAGAGGCGCTGGGCCATCGCCATGTCGTAGTCCGGCAGGAAGACGATCCGGTGCCGCACCGCCGGGTCGTCGGCGAAGGCGACCATCTGCTGGATCAGCCGCTTGCCGCCGTCGTCCGCCGGGTGGGCCTTGCCGGCGACCACGATCTGCACCGGCCGGGTGGGGTGCAGCAGCAGCGCGCGCAGCCGCTCCTGGTCGCGCAGCATCAGGGTGAGCCGCTTGTACGAGGGCACCCGGCGGGCGAAGCCGATGGTGAGCACGTCGGGGTCGAGCACCGAGGAGACCCAGCCGAGCTCGGCCTCGCCGGCCCCGCGCCGGCGCCAGGAGGCGTGCAGCCGGCGGCGGGCCTCCTCCACCAGCTGGGCCCGCAGGGCGCGCCGCAGTTGCCAGACCTCGGTGTTGCCGATCCGCTCCAGGCCCGTCCAGCGCTTGCTCTCGCCGGTGGTCATCGCCTCCTCGGCGCGCTCGGCGCCGATCTCGGCGGCGCCGAGCCGGACCACCGCCGGGTCGATCCAGGTGGCGGCGTGCACGCCGTTGGTGACCGAGGTGATCGGCACCTCGGCCGGGTCGAAGCCGGGCCACAGGCCGTTGAACATCGAGCGGCTGACCTCGCCGTGCAGGGTGGAGACCCCGTTGGCGCGCTGGGCCAGCCGCAGGCCCATGGCGGCCATGTTGAAGAGCTTCGGGTCCCCGTCCTGCCAGCTCTCGGCGCCGAGCGCGAGCACCTGCTCGACCGGCACGCCGGGCAGCGCGGCGTCGCCGCCGAAGTGGCGGGCGACCAGCTCGCGGTCGAAGCGGTCGATGCCGGCCGGGACGGGCGTGTGGGTGGTGAAGAGGGTGCCGGCCCGGACGGCCTCCAGGGCGGCGGCGAAGTCGAGGCCGGTCCGGTCGTCGGCGACCAGTTCGCGGATGCGCTCCACGCCGAGGAAGCCGGCGTGGCCCTCGTTGGTGTGGAAGACGTCGGGGGCGGGGTGCCCGGTGAGCCGGCAGTAGGCGCGCACCGCCCGGACGCCGCCGATGCCCAGCAGCATCTCCTGGAGCAGCCGGTGCTCGCTGCCGCCGCCGTACAGCCGGTCGGTGACGTCCCGCTCGGCGGGCGAGTTGGCCTCGATGTCGGAGTCGAGCAGCAGCAGCGGGACCCGCCCGACCTGGGCCTTCCAGATGTGGGCGGCCAGGGTGCGGCCGCCGGGCAGGGCCAGGTCGACCCGGCCGGGGGTGCCGTCGGCCTCCCGCAGCAGGCTGACCGCGAGTTCGTCCGGGTCGAGCAGCGGATAGCGCTCCTGCTGCCAGCCGTCCCGGCTCAGGGACTGGCGGAAGTAGCCGTGCCGGTAGAACAGGCCGACGCCGACGACCGGCACGCCGAGGTCGCTGGCGGCCTTGAGGTGGTCGCCGGCCAGGATGCCGAGCCCGCCGGAGTACTGGGGCAGCGCGGCGGCGATGCCGTACTCGGGCGAGAAGTAGGCGATCGCGGCGGGCAGCGGGGCGGCGTCGGACTGCTGCCGGGTCTGGTACCAGCGGGGGCCGGTCAGGTACTCGCGCAGGTCGTCGGCGAGGTCGCCGAGTCTGCGCAGGAAGCGCCGGTCGGCGGCGAGCGCGGCCAGCCGGGCGGCCGGGACCTCCCCGAGCAGCCGCACCGGGTCCTCGCCGGTCGCGGCCCAGACCTCCGGGTCCACGGACCGGAAGAGGTCCCTGGTCTCGGGGTGCCAGGACCAGCGCAGGTTGAGGGCCAGCTCGTGCAGCGGCTGGAGTTGTTCGGGCAGGACGGTGCGGACGGTGAATCTGCGGATTGCCTTCACGGCGTGAAGCGTAGCCGTGGCGGTCGGCCGGACAGTGCGTCAAGTGGACTATTGGGCATCCGTTCGGGCTATTGATGAGATCGCATTCGGCGCATTGGACTGCACGGGGGGCGCGCGAGGCGCACATTTCGGGGGCCCGCGCTACCAATACGTGAACTCTTCGGTACGGCTTCATTTCCGATGGCGCATCCACCCGGGAGAAGGCCCGAAACTACTGTCGTACCGCTGCAAAAACCTTGTCGCCGGTGCGAGGATGACCGAAGGTCGTTGATGCAGTGGGGAGTACGACGACGGGTGGCGTCCCCCGCGAAGCAGCACGTCCGAATCCTTTTCGTGTTGTCCGTTCCCGTCCTTCTTAGCCCATTCGGCGCTCACCGCGCACGGACGCGTGTCCTCCCTGCCGGCCCGCTCGTTCACGGGTGGACCGGGTCGGCCGGGGCGCGCCCGGCGGAGGCGTGCGCCGGGACGCACACGGGCTCCGGGGCGTCCCACCGCCGGCTCGGCGGGCGCCGGGCAGGTTGCCGGGAACAGCGGCGCGGGCAGGCTTCCGGTCGCACGTCCTCCCCACCCAGCAGTCCTCCGGTACTCCCCCGGCCCATACCCAGGCCCGCGGGGAGCTGCCGCCGATCTCGGGCAGGAGCTTGGCATGCACGGCGACACGCGGGACCAGTCCACACCGGTGGCCGAAGGCCTCGACGCAGCGGTCGCGGAATCCGCCGGACGGATGGATTCTGACACTCGGACAGATCCGGCGATGCCGGCGCCGAGGGCCTCCGGGGCGGTCCGTGCCGGATCCTCCGAATCCGAAGCCCCCTCGACGGCCCGGCACCCCGCGGCCGAGGAGGACCGGGCGGCGGCACCCCGCAGGCGCACCACCACCACGCGCCGCACCACCGCCACCACCCCGAAGACCGCAGCTCCGAAGGCCGCCACCGCGGAGGCCGCCGGGTCCGCCTCCGCGAAGGCCCCGGCCGCCGGGGCAGCCGCCCGGAAGGCCCCCGCTCGCAAGCCCTCCGCCCGCAAGACGACAGAGAGCGACACCGTGATCGGCCGCATCCCCGTCCTGGACGTCAGTCCCCTCGTCGACGCCGGCCGCCGCCCGGCCAAGGCCGTCGTCGGCGAGACCTTCCTGGTCACCGCGACCGTCTTCCGCGAGGGCCACGACGCCGTCAACGCCAACGTGGTGCTGCGCGACCCGCGCGGCCGCAGCGGCCCGTGGACGCCGATGCGCGAACTGGCCGAGGGCACCGACCGCTGGGGCGCGCACGTCACCCCGACCGCGCCCGGCCGCTGGTCGTACCTGGTGGAGGCGTGGAGCGACCCGGTCGCCACCTGGCGCCGGACCGCCTCGGTGAAGCTGCCCGCCGGGATCGACACCGCGCTGGTCCTGGAGGAGGGCGCCCGGCTGCTGGAGCAGGCCGCGGCCGGGGTGCCCAAGAAGGAGGGCCGCGCCGACGTGCTGGCCGCCGCCGACGCGCTGCGCGACCAGACCCTGCCGCCGCTGTCCCGGCTGGCCGCCGCGCTCGCCCCCGAGGTGCTCGACGCGCTGGGCCGCCACCCGCTGCGCGAGCTGCTCAGCGCCTCCCGCCCGATGCCGCTCCAGGTCGACCGCGAGCGCGCGCTGTTCGGCTCCTGGTACGAGTTCTTCCCCCGGTCGGAGGGCGCCGTGGTGGACCCGGCCGGCGTCGAGCCGCCGCGCCCGGGCAACCTGCGCAGCGCCGCCGAACGCCTGCCGGCCGTCGCCGCGATGGGCTTCGACGTGGTCTACCTGCCGCCGGTCCACCCGATCGGCCGAGCCTTCCGCAAGGGCCCGGACAACACCCTGACGGCCGGCCCGCACGACGTCGGCTCGCCCTGGGCGATCGGCTCCCCCGAGGGCGGCCACGACGCCGTCCACCCGGACCTCGGCACCATCGAGGACTTCGACCACTTCGTCGCCGAGGCCAAGGCGCTGCACCTGGAGGTGGCGCTGGACTTCGCGCTCCAGTGCTCCCCCGACCACCCCTGGGTGAACAAGCATCCGGAATGGTTCAGCCACCGCACGGACGGCACCATCGCGTACGCCGAGAATCCGCCGAAGAAGTACCAGGACATCTATCCGGTCAACTTCGACCAGGACATGGACGGAATCGTCAAGGAAACCATCCGGATCCTCCGGTTCTGGATGTCGCACGGCGTCCGGATCTTCCGGGTCGACAACCCGCACACCAAACCGGTGGTGTTCTGGGAGAAGGTGCTCGCCGACGTCGCCCGGACCGACCCCGACGTGGTGTTCCTGGCGGAGGCCTTCACCCGCCCCGCGATGATGCACACCCTGGCGAAGATCGGTTTCCACCAGTCGTACACGTACTTCACCTGGCGCACCACCAAACCGGAACTCACCGACTACCTCACCGAACTCAGCGGTGACGCCGCCGCCTACATGCGGCCCAACTTCTTCGCCAACACGCCGGACATCCTGCACGAGTACCTCCAGCACGGCGGCCGGGCCGCCTTCGCGGTCCGCGCGGTGCTCGCCGCCACCCTCTCCCCCAGCTACGGCGTCTACGCCGGCTTCGAGCTGTACGAGAACGAGCCGGCCCACCCGGGCTCCGAGGAGTACCTCCACTCGGAGAAGTACGAACTGCGCCCGCGCGACTGGAGCCGCACCGACACCCTGGCCCCGCTGCTGACCGTGCTGAACCGGCTGCGCCGCCGCCACCCCGCCCTCCAGCAGCTGCGCGACCTGCGCTTCCACCCCACCGACAACGACCAGGTGCTCGCCTACTCCAAGACCGCGACCACCCCCGAGGGGCTCACCGACCAGGTCGTCACCGTGGTGAACCTCGACCCGCACCACGTCCAGGAGGCCACCGTCACGCTCGACGGCGACGGCCCGTACGCGGTGCACGACGAGCTCACCGGCGCCGTCTACACCTGGGGCCGGCACAACTACGTCCGGCTCGATCCCTCAGCCGAGCCGGCTCACCTCCTCACGGTTCGGAGGAACCCAGCGTGACAGTGAACGAGCCCGTCCCCGACACCTTCCCCGAGACCTCGAAGAAGAAGCTCGACCCGCAGTGGTTCAAGCGTGCGGTCTTCTACGAGGTGCTGGTGCGGTCCTTCCAGGACAGCAACGGCGACGGTGTCGGGGACCTCAAGGGGCTCACGGCCAAGCTCGACTACCTCCAGTGGCTCGGGATCGACTGCCTCTGGCTCCCCCCGTTCTTCGCCTCGCCGCTGCGCGACGGCGGGTACGACGTCTCCGACTACACCTCGGTGCTGCCGGAGTTCGGCGACCTCGCCGACTTCATGGAGTTCGTCGACGCCGCGCACGCCCGCGGCATGCGCATCGTGATCGACTTCGTCATGAACCACACCAGCGACCAGCACCCGTGGTTCCAGGCCTCCCGCTCCGACCCGGACGGGCCCTACGGCGACTTCTACATGTGGGCCGACGACGACAAGCAGTACCCGGACGCCCGGATCATCTTCGTCGACACCGAGACCTCCAACTGGACCTACGACCCGGTCCGCAAGCAGTACTTCTGGCACCGCTTCTTCTCGCACCAGCCGGACCTCAACTACGACAACCCCCGGGTCCAGGACGAGATGATCGCCGGGCTGCGGTTCTGGCTCGACCTCGGCATCGACGGCTTCCGGCTGGACGCGGTGCCGTACCTGTTCGCCCGCGAGGGCACCAACTGCGAGAACCTCCCGGAGACCCACGAGTTCCTCCAGCGGGTCCGCAAGGAGATCGACGCCAACTACCCGGACACCGTGCTGCTCGCCGAGGCCAACCAGTGGCCGGAGGACGTCGTCGACTACTTCGGCGACTTCGCCTCCGGCGGCGACGAGTGCCACATGGCGTTCCACTTCCCGGTGATGCCCCGGATCTTCATGGCGGTGCGCCGGGAGTCCCGCTACCCGGTGTCCGAGATCCTCGCCAAGACCCCGCAGATCCCCGGCGGCTGCCAGTGGGGCATCTTCCTGCGCAACCACGACGAGCTGACCCTGGAGATGGTCACCGACGAGGAGCGCGACTACATGTACGCGGAGTACGCCAAGGACCCGCGGATGCGCGCCAACGTGGGCATCCGCCGCCGGCTCGCCCCGCTGCTGGAGAACGACCGCAACCAGATCGAGCTGTTCACCGCGCTGCTGCTCTCCCTGCCCGGCTCGCCGGTCCTCTACTACGGGGACGAGATCGGCATGGGCGACAACATCTGGCTCGGCGACCGGGACGGCGTGCGCACCCCGATGCAGTGGACCCCGGACCGCAACGCGGGTTTCTCCTCCGCCGACCCGGGCAGGCTCAGTCTGCCGCCCATCATGGACCCGGTGTACGGCTATCAGGTGACCAACGTCGAGGCGCAGCAGAGCAGTTCGAGCTCCCTGCTGCACTGGACGCGTCGCATGATCGAGATCCGCAAGCTCAATCCGGCGTTCGGCCTCGGCAGCTACGCCGAACTGCCCTCCAGCAACCCCGCCGTGCTGGCCTTCGTGCGCGAGTACGAGGGGGACCTGGTCATGTGCGTGAACAACTTCTCGCGGTTCGCGCAGCCGACCGAGCTGGACCTGCGGCAGTACGGCGGGCGGTACCCGGTCGAGCTGATCGGCGGGGTGCGCTTCCCGTCGATCGGCGAGTGGCCCTACCTGCTCACCCTGGCCGGGCACGGCTTCTACTGGTTCCAGCTCCGGCAGCCCCCGCGCCTGAGCGGGACCAGGCGATCGAAGTAACGATCCGCCGCACGTGGCACAGCAGCCGTGAACAGCACCACCAGACCCTCCGGGGGCGCGAGTTGAACCCCCGCGCCCCCGGAGTTCTCTGCACCACCGCGTACGGAGAACAGCCCAACGGCCACCCACACGAAGGCGTGACACCCGAGCCGTGCTCGCGTGCCGCGACCGCCGCGCCGCCGCAATCCGGAAGACTGACGGACCCGGCCACGACCCGTCGGGCAGTCCGCGTGCTTCCGGGGAAAGGGAGCCATGTCCGAAACCTCCCGTTCTCAAGCCCACCTCCAGGACGACGCCCCCACCGGTCCCGCCACCCCCGCGGGCACCCGGGGCGCCGGGGCCCGGAGAACCGCCCTGGGCGTCAGCGAACTCGTCCAGGCGGCCCTGCCACTGATCGCCTCATGGCTGCCCACCCAGCGCTGGTACGCCGGCAAGGGAAGGCCCATCACCGGCCTCACCCCGGTCGTCGGCACCCCGCTGCAGGTCGGCGACCCGGCCCTGCTGCACCTCCTGCTGCGGGTCGAGCACGCCACCACGGCCGGCGCCCCGCACGGCGACATCTACCAGCTGCTGCTCGGCATCCGCTCCGGCGGGCTCGGGGACATCGGGCCCGGCGCCGTGCTCGGCCGACTCAGCCAGGGCCCGTACGACGGCGCGACCCTCTACGACGCGGTGCACGACCCCGAACTCACCGGACGGCTGCTCGAACACCTGGCCACCGGGGACCGCTTCGGCGCGCTCTCCTTCCGCCGCACCCCCGGCTCCGGACTGCCCGCCAACCTCCCCGGCCGCGCCTCCACCGCCGAGCAGTCCAACAGCTCGGTCATCTACGGCACCTCGTACATCCTCAAGCTGTTCCGCCGCATCCACCCCGGCACCAACCCCGACCTCGAACTGTCGCTCGCGCTCTCCCGGGCCGGCTCCACCCGCATCCCCCGGGTCGCCGCCTGGTTCGAGAGCCGGATGGAACGCGCCGAACCCGCCACCCTCGGACTGCTGCAGCGCTACCTGCCGGACGCCGAGGACGGCTGGGAACTCGCCCTCGACCAGGTCGGCCGGCTCAAGGGGGACCGCTCCCCCGGCAACTTCGCCATCGAGGCGCACCGGCTCGGCCGGGCCACCGCCGAGGTGCACCGGGTCCTCGCCCGCTCGATGCCCGTCGCCCGGCTCGACCGCGCCCAGACCGGACGGCTGGCCGGCGCCATGGCCGACCGGCTGGACAGCGCCGTCGCCGCCGTCCCCGGCCTGCTGCGCTTCCGGGCCGCCCTGCGCACCGCCTTCCAGCAGCTCGCCGACGCCCACCCGGACGGCCTGCCGGTCCAGCGCATCCACGGCGACCTCCACCTCGGACAGGCCATGCGCACCCCGCACGGCTGGGTGCTGCTGGACTTCGAGGGCGAGCCCGCCAAGTCCGTCAACGAGCGCCGCGAACCGCAGCCCGCCCTGCGCGACGTCGCCGCGATGCTGCGCTCCTTCGACTACGCGGCCGCCCACCTGCTGGCCGGCGGCCCCGTCGACCCGGAACTGGCCCACCTGGCCGCCGCCTGGGCCCAGCGCAACCGCACCGCCTACGGCGCCGGCTACACCGCCGGCGGCGGCGCCGACCCGGCCGCCTCACCGGAGCTGATGCGGGCGCTGGAGATCGACAAGGCGGTCTACGAGGTGGTGTACGAGGCCCGGCACCGGCCGAGCTGGCTGCCGATCCCGCTGGCCGCGATCAACCGGCTCGCCCTGTCCGTCTGACCGGCCCTTCCCGTACCCACGCCTTTTCCGCGCCGCCCGATTCCCGCACCGCCCGTCTCCGCACCACGCGTCTCCCGTCCCACCCGTTTCCTGTCCCGACCGTTTCCTGTCCCGCCCGCAGGAGTTCGCCCACCCCGCCGCAGGAGGACCCCGCCGTGACGCCGATCGACCCGACCGGCCGCCCCACCCGCCCCGTACCGGCCACCTTCCTGGCCGGACCGCTCCCCGCCGAAGGCCACACCGGCCACGAGCACGGGGCGCACCGGGCGGCCGAGGAGGAGGGGGGCGCCGGCACCGGCTCGGAGCCCCCGGCCACCCTCCCGTCCCCGGCCGACCCACTCGCGGCCCCGCAGCCCCGGGGGGCCGAGCGCCCGGCCCCCACCGGGGCGCTGCGGCTGCCCGAGGCGCCGCTGCCGCCGGCCGAGGTCGACCGGCTGGTGGGCGGGCAGCACCACGACCCGCACGCGCTGCTCGGCGCGCACCCGGTGCACGGCGGCACGGCGATCCGGGTGCTGCGCCCGTTCGCCGAGCGGGTGGTCGTCGAGACCGCCCACGGCCCGGCCGAACTCACCCACCAGCAGAGCGGGTTGTTCACCGGCCTGGTGGCCGGCGGCGAACCGCCGGAGTACACCCTGCTGGTGACGTACCCCGACGGCGAGCCGCTGCGCCAGCACGACGGCTACCGCACCCCGCCCACCCTCGGCGAACTCGACCTGCACCTGATCTCCGAGGGCCGGCACGAGCAGCTGTGGCGGGCGCTCGGCTCGCACGTGCGCACCGTCGACGGGGTGGCCGGCACCGCCTTCGCGGTCTGGGCGCCGAACGCCGTCGGGGTCCGGCTGATCGGCGGCTTCAACCACTGGAACGGCACCGGGCACCCGATGCGCTCGCTCGGCTCGTCCGGGATCTGGGAGCTGTTCGTCCCCGGCCTGGCCGAGGGCGCCACCTACAAGTACGAGGTGCACACCCGGCAGGGCTGGGTGCTGGACAAGGCCGACCCGCTGGCCCGGGCCGCCCAGTGCCCGCCCGGCACCGCCTCGGTGGTCACCTCCTCCGACTACGCCTGGCAGGACGGCGAGTGGATGGCCCGCCGGGCCCGCGCCGCGCACCACCGGGCCCCGATGTCGGTGTACGAGCTGCACCTGCCCTCCTGGCGGCCGGACCTCACCACCTACCGCGCCATCGCCGAGGAACTGCCGCGCTACCTCCAGGAGTTGAACTTCACCCACGTGGAGCTCATGCCGGTGATGGAGCACCCCTTCGGCGGCTCCTGGGGCTACCAGGTGTCCGGCTACTACGCCCCCACCGCCCGGCTCGGCGGCCCCGACGACTTCCGGTACCTGGTGGACACCCTGCACCGGCACGGCATCGGCGTGATCGTCGACTGGGTGCCCGCGCACTTCCCCAAGGACGACTTCGCGCTCGCCCGCTTCGACGGCGAGCCGCTGTACGAGCCCGCCGACCCGCTGCGCGCCGAGCACCCCGACTGGGGGACGCTGGAGTTCGACTACGGCCGCAAGGAGGTGCGCAACTTCCTCGTCGCCAACGCGGTGTACTGGTGCGAGGAGTTCCACGTCGACGGCCTGCGGGTGGACGCCGTCGCCTCGATGCTCTACCTCGACTACTCCCGCGAGGGCGGCGACTGGACCCCCAACCGGTTCGGCGGCCGGGAGAACCTCGACGCCGCCTCCTTCCTCCAGGAGATGAACGCCACCGTCTACCGGCGCTGCCCGGGCGCGGTGACCATCGCCGAGGAGTCCACCGCCTGGGACGGGGTCACCCGCCCCACCGACGCCGGCGGCCTCGGCTTCGGGCTGAAGTGGAACATGGGCTGGATGCACGACTCGCTGGTCTACATGTCCAAGGAGCCGGTGCACCGCAAGTACCACCACAACGAGATCACCTTCTCGATGGTGTACGCCTACTCCGAGAACTACGTCCTGCCGATCTCGCACGACGAGGTGGTGCACGGCAAGCGGGCGCTGGTCTCCAAGATGCCCGGCGACTGGTGGCAGCAGCGCGCCAACCACCGCGCCTACCTCGGCTTCATGTGGTCCCACCCGGGCAAGCAGCTGCTGTTCATGGGGCAGGAGTTCGCCCAGGGCGCGGAGTGGGACCACGAGCAGGGCCCGCAGTGGTGGGTGCTCGACGAGCGGTGGCCGGCCCACGAGGAGCACCTCGGGGTGCGCCGGCTGGTCCGCGACCTCAACCGGCGCTACCTCGACACCCCGGCGCTGTGGGAGCTGGACACCGTCCCGGAGGGCTTCCGCTGGCTCGACGGCGGCGCCGCCGAGGACAACCTGCTCTCCTTCGTCCGGTACGCGGCCGACGGCTCGCCGCTGGTCGCGGTCTGCAACTTCTCGCCGGTCGTCCGGCACGGCCACCGGGTCGGCCTGCCCCGGCTGGCGGGCCGCGACCAGCTGTGGGAGGAGGCGCTGAACACCGACGCCGAGGAGTACGGCGGCAGCGGCGTCGGCAACTCCCACCCGGTCAAGGCCGAGCCGGTGGAGTGGGACGGCCAGCCCCGGTCCGCCGAACTGGTCCTCCCCCCGCTCTCCACCGTCTGGCTCCGCCCCGCGCGCTGAGCGCTGAGCGCCGGGCGCCTCCGGTGCCCCGGACGCCCCGGGTGCCCGCCCCGTCGGCGGGCGCCCGGGGCGGGACCTCCGCCCCTTGCCCGAACCCCGTCGCTCTGCTCGCGGACACCCGTTCGGGGTGCGAAGGTATGGTCGATATGACCACTTTCCGAGACGACGGGACGGAGACAACCACGTGGCGCGCAGCGTGTACGTGACCGGCATCGACCGGGGGGACGGCCGCCAGGCGGTCGAACTCGGGGTCATGGAACTGCTCACCCGCCAGGTGGACCGGGTCGGGGTGTTCCGCCCGCTGGTGCACGCCGCCCCCGGGCAGCCGGGCTCCGACCACGTGGTCGAGCTGCTGCGCGGCCGCTACCGGCTCGACCTGCCCAGCAGCGAGCTGTACGGCCTCGGCTACGAGGAGGCCGCCGCCCTCCAGGCCGCCCACGGGCAGGACGAACTGGTCTCCGCCCTGGTCGACCGCTTCCACGCGCTGGAGCGGCGCTGCCAGGCCGTCCTGGTGCTCGGCACCGACTTCGCCGACACCAGCATCCCGGACGAACTCGCCTTCAACGCCCGCCTGGCCAACGAGTTCGGCGCCGCCGTGCTGCCGGTGGTCGGCGGGCACGGCGAGGACCCCGAGACGGTGGTCGCCGAGCTGCTGGGCGCCCACCGCGCCTACACCGACCTCGGCTGCCAGACCCTGGCGATGATCGCCAACCGGGTCGCCCCCGGCGCCAAGCAGCGCATCCAGCGCACCCTCACCGAGAAGCTGCCCGTCCCCGCCTACGTCATCCCGGAGGAGCCGGCCCTGGCCGCGCCCACCGTCGCCCAGCTGGTCGAGGCGACCGGCGCCGAGGTGCTGCTCGGGGACGCCGCCGGCCTCGCCCGGGACGTACGCGGCTACGTCTTCGGCGGCGCCATGCTGCCCACCTTCCTGGACGCGCTGACCGAGGGCGCCCTGGTGGTCACCCCCGGGGACCGCGCCGACCTGGTGATCGGCTCGCTGGCCGCGCACGCCGCCGGCGCCCCGCCGATCGCCGGCGTGCTGCTGACGCTCGGCCAGCACCCCGGCCCCAACGTGATGGCACTGGCCGCCCGGCTCGCCCCCGGCACCCCGGTCGCGGTCGTCCCCGAGGGCAGCTGGCCCACCGCCGCCCACCTGACCCACCTGGAGGGCAAGCTCACCTCGGCCAGCCCCCGGAAGGCCGAGATCGCCCTCGGCCTGTTCGAACTGCACGTCGACACCGCCGAGTTGACCAACCTGATCGAGGTCGGCCGGTCCGAGCGGGTCACCCCGATGATGTTCGAGCACGAGCTGCTGGAGCGCGCCCGGGGCGCCCGCCGGCACGTCGTCCTGCCGGAGGGCACCGAGGAGCGGGTGCTGCGCGCCGCCGAGATCCTGCTGCGCCGCAACATCTGCGACCTCACCCTGCTCGGCGAGGCGGACGCCGTCCGCCGCAAGGCGTCGAGCCTGAGCATCGACCTCCCCGCAGAAGACCCGGCCGCCGACCGCGCCCAGGTGCGGATCGTCGACCCGGCCACCAGCCCGCTGCGCCGCCAGTTCGCCGAGCTGTACGCGAAGCTGCGCGCCCACAAGGGGATGACCGTCGAACTGGCCCTGGACGTGGTCACCGATGTCTCGTACTTCGGCACCCTGATGGTCCAGGAGGGCATCGCGGACGGCATGGTCTCCGGCGCGGCGCACTCCACCGCCGCCACCATCCGGCCCGCCTTCGAGGTGATCAAGACCTCGCCGGGCGCCTCGATCGTCTCCTCGGTCTTCTTCATGTGCCTGGCCGACCGGGTGCTGGTGTACGGCGACTGCGCGGTCAACCCCGACCCGGACGCCCAGCAGCTGGCCGACATCGCCATCCAGTCGGCCGCCACCGCCGCCCAGTTCGGGGTGGAGCCGCGGGTCGCGATGCTCTCGTACTCGACCGGCACCTCCGGCTCCGGCGCGGACGTCGACAAGGTCCGCAAGGCCACCGAGCTGGTCCGCGAGCTGCGGCCGGACATCCTGGTCGAGGGCCCGATCCAGTACGACGCGGCGGTGGACGCCCGGGTCGCGGCCACCAAGCTGCCGGGCTCCCCGGTGGCCGGGCGGGCCACCGTGCTGATCTTCCCGGACCTCAACACCGGCAACAACACCTACAAGGCGGTCCAGCGCTCGGCCGGGGCCGTCGCGGTCGGCCCGGTGCTCCAGGGGCTGCGCAAGCCCGTCAACGACCTCTCCCGCGGGGCGCTGGTGCAGGACATCGTCAACACCGTCGCGATCACCGCCATCCAGTCCCAGGACGACGCCTCCCAGGACCACGCCTCCCAGGACCGCACCTCCCAGGACCTCGCGTCGGACAGCAAGGAGCTCCCCGCATGAGCAAGGGCACCCGCGTCCTCGTCCTGAACGCCGGCTCCTCGTCGGTGAAGTACCAGCTGATCGACATGCTGGACGGGGCCAGGCTGGCCGCCGGACTGGTCGAGCGGATCGGCGAGGCCGGCGGGCGGCTGGTGCACACCCCGCGCACCGGCGGGCCGCGCGAGACCGTCCAGGCCTTCCCGGACCACGCCGCCGCGCTCAAGGCCGTCGCCGAGGAGCTGTCCGCCGACGGCGTCGGGCTGGACTCCCCCGAGCTGGCCGCGATCGGCCACCGGGTGGTGCACGGCGGCCTGCGGTTCACCGAGCCGACCGTGATCACCGACGACGTGCTCAAGGAGATCCGCCGGCTGATCCCGGTCGCCCCGCTGCACAACCCGGCCAACATCACCGGCATCGAGGTCGCCCGGGCCCTGCGCCCCGACCTCCCCCAGGTGGCCGTCTTCGACACCGCCTTCCACGCCTCGATGCCCGAGTACTCGGCCCGGTACGCGATCGACAAGGACGTCGCCGACCGGCACCGGGTGCGCCGCTACGGCTTCCACGGCACCTCGCACCAGTACGTCTCGCGGGCCACCGCCCGGCTGCTCGGCAAGGACCCGGCCGAGGTCAACGTGATCGTGCTGCACCTGGGCAACGGCGCCTCCGCCTCGGCCGTCGCCGGCGGCCGCTGCGTGGACACCTCGATGGGCCTGACCCCGCTGGAGGGCCTGGTCATGGGCACCCGGTCGGGCGACATCGACGCCGGCGTGGTGTTCCACCTGCACCGGGTCGGCGGGCTGTCCGTGGACGAGATCGACGACCTGCTCAACCGCCGCAGCGGCCTGCGCGGGCTGTGCGGCGAGAACGACATGCGCGAGATCATGCGCCGGGCCGACGAGGGGGACGCGGACGCGAAGCTCGCGTTCGACTCGTACGTCCACCGGCTGCGCAAGTACATCGGCGGCTACTACGCGGTGCTCGGCCGGGTGGACGCGATCGCGTTCACCGCCGGGGTCGGGGAGAACGCGGCGCCGGTGCGCGCGGCGGCCACCGCGGGACTGGAGGAACTGGGCATCGCCGTCGACCCGGAACTGAACTCGGTGCGGTCCGGCGAGGCCCGGATCGTCTCGCCCGAGTACGCCCGGGTGGCGGTCGCCGTGGTGCCCACCGACGAGGAGCTGGAGATCGCCCGACAGACCTTCGCGCTGGTGCACCGGGAACGCCGGGAGTCCGAGGACTGACACGGATCCGTCTCACTCCTCGGAAGCTTTCGTCGGCGATTCCTCCCGGTGCGTGCCGAATGCACCTATAACACGAACGGATAGACTGATCCATATGCGCCGAGCGAAAATTGTCTGCACCCTGGGTCCGGCGACGGACTCCTACGAACAGCTGAAGGCCATCGTCGAGGCGGGCATGAACGTCGCCCGACTGAACATGAGCCACGGCAACCACGCGGACCACGAGGAGCGGTACCGCAAGGTCCGCCAGGTCTCGGAGGACACCGGCAAGGCCATCGGCGTCCTGGCCGACCTCCAGGGTCCGAAGATCCGTCTGGCGACCTTCGCCAACGGCCCGGTGACCGTCGACAACGGCGACGAGTTCACCATCACCACCGAGGACGTCCCCGGTGACCAGCACATCTGCGGCACCACCTACAAGGGCCTGCCCGGCGACGTGAAGGCCGGCGACCCGATCCTGATCAACGACGGCGTCATCGCCCTGGAGGTCGTCAGCGTCGACGGCCCGCGGGTGAAGACCGTGGTGATCGAGGGCGGCGTGCTCTCGAACAACAAGGGCATCAACCTGCCCGGCGCGGCCGTGAACGTGCCCGCCCTGTCCGAGAAGGACAAGGACGACCTGCGCTTCGCGCTGCGCCTGGGCGTCGACATGATCGCCCTGTCCTTCGTCCGCAACGCGGACGACATCAAGGACGTCCACGAGGTCATGGACGAGGTCGGCATCCGCGTGCCGGTCATCGCCAAGATCGAGAAGCCGCAGGCCGTCGAGGCCATGGAGGAGATCGTCCTCGCCTTCGACGCCATCATGGTCGCCCGCGGCGACCTGGCCGTCGAGTACCCGCTGGAGCGGGTGCCGCTGGTCCAGAAGCAGCTGATCACCCTGGCCCGCCGCAACGCCAAGCCGGTCATCGTCGCCACCCAGATGATGGAGTCGATGATCCACGCCTCGCGCCCGACCCGCGCCGAGGTCTCCGACGTCGCCAACGCCATCCTGGACGGCGCCGACGCGGTCATGCTGTCCGCCGAGTCGAGCGTCGGCAAGTACCCCGTCGAGACCGTCCGCACCATGGCCCGGATCTGCGAGACGGCCGAGGGCGAGCTGCTCGCCCAGGGCCTCCAGCCGCTCAACCCGGGCCGCAAGCCGCGCACCCAGGGCGGCTCCGTCGCCCGCGCCGCGTGCGAGCTGGGCGACTTCCTGGACGGCAAGGCGCTGGTCGCCTTCACCAAGTCCGGCGACACCGCCCGCCGGCTGTCCCGCTACCGCTCGCCGATCCCGGTGATCGCCTTCACCCCGGACAGCGCCACCCGCAACCAGCTCTCGCTGAGCTGGGGCGTCGAGGCGTACGTCACGGAGCAGGTGGCCACCACCGACGCGATGGTCGCGCAGGTCGACCGGGAGCTGCTGAAGCTCGGCCGGCTCGGCGAGGGCGACACCGTCATCGTCACCGCCGGTGTCCCGGTCGGCGTCCCCGGCACCACCAACATGGTGCAGGTGCACCACCTGGGCACCCGGGGCGAGTGAGCACCCGTCAGGCCTGAACGCCCGTGGGGCGGTCCTCCTTCCGGAGGGCCGCCCCACGGTCCTTGTGGCGTCCGCTACTTGTCGCTGTAGGGGGCGTCGTCGTTGAACAGGCGCATCCCGGGGATGCGCAGGGTGCCGCCGAACTGGCCGGCCTGCTTGGCGGTGACGCCGGTCAGCTCCAGGTCCAGCGGGATCGGGATGGAGCCGATCAGGTCGTACAGCCAGCGCGGCAGGGTGTCCGGGGTGAGGGTGATCTCGCCCAGGTCGATCGGGATCGGCAGGCCGAGCACCTTGGAGAGGTGGCCGGACAGCCGCTCCACGTACATGGTGACCGGGCCCTTGCGCATCGTCGAGGTGGAACCCGGGGCGCCCTGGACGTGGAAGGTGACGCCGTTGCCCTCCAGGGTCGACATGTCGAGGTTGTCGATGTCCACGCTGTCGACCACGAACTTCAGGACGCGCTTGCTGCCGGTCACGGTCTTCACGTCGTAGACGCCGTGGAAGGCCGCGCCGTGCAGGGCGAGCCGGCTGGTCTTCAGGGTCCAGTTCTGCTCCGGGACGACGTGCCCGGGGGCGGGCGCGCCGGCGGTCAGGCCCCGGGCGTCCACATCGCAGTCGGGGTTCTCGGTCGGCGTGCCGGACGGGCTGCCGGAGGCGCCCGCGGAGGGCGTCGCCGAGGCGTCCGCGGACGGGGTCGCGGAGGGCTTCGGCTTGCCGCTCGCCCTGCCGCTCGGCGTGGCGGTGGGCGAGGGCTCGTCGGCGGCGGGCTGGGTCGCGGGCGGCGCGGCCTGCGGGGCGGCGGCCGGGGCCTGCACCGGGGCGTCCGGGTGCGGGGCCTCGGTGTGCGGGGCGGGGGCGGCCGGAGCGGCCGGGCCGGCGGGCGCCGCGGGGGTGGTGGTCGGGGCGCCGCCCGGGGTCGGGCTCGGCGAGCCGTTCGGGGTGAGCAGCCGGTTGACGCCGTCGACGAGGCCGTCGATCAGCCCCGCCCGGGCCGCCGGGCCGGTGGTGGTGGGCGTCGCGGCGGCCGACGGCTTGACCGGCGAGGTCGGCTGCTGGGCCGGGCCGGTGGTCGGTGCGGGGGTCGGCACCGAGCCCGGGTCCGTCGAGGGGCCGGCGGTGGGCGCGGTGCCCGGCGCGGTGCTCGGCGCGGTGCTCGGCGCGGTGCTCGGCGCCGTGGACGGGCCCGGCGGCGGCTCGGGCAGCTCGCTCTTGGGCACCGGCGTCTCGACCGGCGCGACGTCCGGCACGGCGGCCGGCGCGGTGCCGCAGGGCTTGCCCGCCGCCGACTCGGCGACCGCCGGGTTGGGCGTGTAGGCGGCGGCCATCAGCAGCGCGGTCGGCACCGCGGCCAGCGCCAGTGCCCGGCCCCTCAGCCGGACCCGTACGGGCGTGCGCGGGGCCGCGTGCCGGCCGGAGCGCTGCGCGGGAACGGTCGTACCGTCGGCTTGCTCGGCCGGCCCGGTCACCGCGCCTCCTCCTGGTCCACGGCGCCGGCCCGCTTCCGGTCCGCGGCGGCGGCCTGCTTCGGGACGGCGGCCGCGGGTTCGGCGGCCTGCGGCCCGCCCTGGGCGGGCAGTTCGGCGGTGGGCGCCTCGACGGCGCCGTCGGTGGCCGGCTCGGTGGCGACGCTCCGCGCCACGGCGTTCCCGGCCGCCGCGTCCCCGGCGCCGCCCTTGGCCCGGCCCCAGCGTCCGCGCCCGGCCGCCTTCGCGGCCTTGGGCTCCGGCAGCGGCGCCCAGGAGACCATCAGCCCACCGCCGATCAGGCCCGGCAGCAGGGCCAGTCCGAAGCCCCCCAGGTTGGAGACCGGGAGGGAGACCAGCGTCAGCAGCGTGGTGGCGATGCCGGCGAAGACCCGTACGGCCGGCTGGAACCAGGCGGTCAGCCCGAGCACGATCAGCAGCACGCCGATGATCAGTGACCCGGCACCCGCCGTGGTGGCCATGGCCACCGTCATGCCGCCCAACGAGAGCTTGGCGTACGGGAAGTACATGATCGGGACGCCGGCGATCATGGCCAGCAGACCGCCGTAGTACGGCCGCGTCCGACGGAACGTACGGAACACCCGGCGCAGCCACTGGGCGGGGTTCTCGTGCTCGGCGGGCCGGTAGGAGGCAAGGGCGCTGGACACGGTGCAGCTCCTCGATGGTGTGAACGAGGGATGGAGGAGACACGGGATCCGGGGACGGCGCACGCACCGTCCCCGGTCCCGCGGGTGCCGTCGGGGCGGGCGGGCCGGGCCCGGCCCGCCGCCGTCAACGGCCTAGTAGCACTCGCCGGAACCGTCGGTGTGCAGCGCGAGCTTCAGGCCCGGGAGCTTGAAGGTGCCGGCCGAGGTGGCCCAGGCGGTCTGCTGCACGTTGTACAGGTCGGCCTTCTCGGCGGCCTGGGCGAAGCCGGTCTGCCCGGACGGCAGGCCGCCGAGCTTGGACTTCCAGCCCTGGGTGGCCTCGCCCTTGAGGGTCGACGCCTCCTGGCCGATGTTGATGTTGGAGAACTCGGCGTCGGCGTTCAGCTGGTCGAGGTCGATCAGCAGGTTCTTGGCGTAGACCTGCTTCTTGACGTCTTCGCTGTTGCCGGCCTCCAGACGCAGGATGATCTTGGGCAGCTTCCACGGCAGGCCGGGGATGACGTTGGGGTCGGTCACCACCGACTGGCAGAGGCCCTTGATGGTGGCCTCGTCGAAGGCCGAGACGGCGACCGGGTGCGGCGTGCCGTTCGACTCCGCGTCGATCGAGCCGAACTGGGCGAAGTTCCTGCCGTGCAGCTCCGGCGTGGTGACCTTGAAGCTCTGGCCGGAGACGCTGAACGAAGCCGCCAGCGCGTTGTTGGCGATCGAGACGCCCACCGCGGCGGTGGCCGCGATGCTCGGCACCATCACCAGGGCGAAGCGCTTCCAGCGGGTCTTGCCGTAGGTCTGGGACATGCGAGTCCTCCTTCTAGGACGTACATCTCCGGCTCCCCGGCGGCGCGTCCCGCACCGGTGGGGACCTGGGATGGGAGAGAGCTACGTCCTCGGTAGCGGAGAGCGCCTTGGGCGTCGTCGGACGCGGGAGCGGCCCGCGTGCAGCGGACCTCCCGTCCAAGCACCGGCCGTCCTTGCGGGGCGGCGGGCAGGACCGACGACATCGGCGATCACCCCCGAGCGACAACCAGCGACCGCGCAGGGCCGCGCGGCCGGTCGAAGGACAGGAACCGCCGTGGGACCGCGGATACCCCCCTGCCCTCCCTCCCGCCGGCCGGGGCCGACGGACCGCCCGGTGGGGATCCCGCGCTCCGCGTGGCCGACCGGGGTCGGGGTGTGGAGCCCGGGACCGGGCGTGGCCGATCGTGCTTGAATCCCGGGCGAAGCACAAGAGGTTCCTTACTGACGGGTAATGCAACATCAGGTGGCGTTGATCATGGAATCGACCCGGGCCGCACCCTGCGTGACGTCTTGAAGGAAACGTGACGGCGAAATCTGCCGGAAACGCAAGCGAAACACCCGTGGGTGGTCACACAAGGTGACCACCCACGGGTGAAATCAAGATTTGGTAAACCTCTGTTCAGTTGACCGGATTGTCGCCAAATCACCAGCGACACCGCAGGTCATCCGCCGTGCCAGGCAGCGGACCTGATCCGGACCCAGAACCGGCCCGGGAGCCGGCCCGGAGCGGGCTCAGAACAGCACGCGCGCCAGCGCCGTACGGGCCGCGACGACCCGCGGGTCCTCCGGGCCGATCACCTCGAACAGCTCCAGCAGGCGCAGCCGGGCGGTGTCCCGGTCCTCGCCGGCCGTCCGCCCGACGGTGGCCACCAGGCGCCCGAAGGCGTCCTCGACGTGACCGCCGACCAGGTCCAGGTCGGCCGCCTTGAGCTGGATCCCGACGTCCTTCGGGTCGGCGGCGGCCGCCGACCGGACGGCCTGGAGGTCCAGACCCTCGATCCGCTTCAGCAGCTCGGCCTGGGCCAGGCCCAGCTTGGCCTCGGTGTTGCCCGGCTGCTCGGCCAGCACGTTCCGGTAGGCCTGGATGGCACCGCCCAGGTCACCGGCGTCCAGCGCGTCGTGCGCGGCGGACAGCGCCGGGTCCTCGGGGCGCTGCGGGGCGGCGGCCGGGGCCTCGCCCGGGGCGGCCGCACCACCGGCCAGGCCGGCCACGCCGAAGCGCTGCTCGGCGACCAGGATCAGCTGGTCCAGGATCTGACGGATGTTGGCCGCGCTCTCCGCGCCCTGGAACAGCGGCACCAGCTGGCCGGCCACCACGGCCATCACGGCCGGGATGCCCTGGATGCCGAACTGCTGGGAGAGCAGCGGGTTGGCGTCGACGTCGATCTTGGCGAGCACGAAGCGGCCGGCGTACTCCTCGGCCAGGCCCTCCAGGACCGGGCTCAGCTGCTTGCAGGGCCCGCACCACTCGGCCCAGAAGTCGATGACGACCGGCACCTCGGTGGAGCGCTGGACGACCTCGGTCTCGAAGGTGTCCTCGGTGACGTCGATGACGAGCTGGTGGGCGGTCTGGGCGGGGGCGGCTCCGTCCGCATCGGCGGCGGACGCCTGACGAGCCCGCTCGGCCCGGGCCTGCTCGGCCTTCTGGGCGGCTTCGCCGGCCGCCTTCACTGCGGCGAGGTCGACCGCACCGCGCAGGGCGGAGCTGTTGAGACGCGAATTCCGTGGCTGCATGGCACCATCCTCCCCCGTCCGCGCTGCTCGCGGGCACCAACCTCCGGAAAGTCGCCCCGCGCGGACCGCGCGGTGCGGGTTCCCGGGCGCCGTGCCCCTCCCCCGGTAGCCTGGACCGTTCGGCGCGGATCCCCACCCGCGCCCGCGCCGCTCCCGTCCCACGGGACGCGGCGCCTGGTTGTCACTGCTTTCGCTACGAGTCGTAGCGTAACTGGAGCCGGTGGCCCGGCCGCAAGCCCCTCCGGTGGTTCGGGGACGTGACCTGCCCCACTTTCCCGGGGTGCCCCGCTGCCCGAACGGACGAACAGTCGCTACCGTTACCAGCCCCACCCAAGTTACTTACCAGTAGAGCGCAAGGAGGCCCGGTGCCGGCCGCCCAGCCCCCAGCGAGCCCGCAGGGCACGCACCAGGACTGCCCGGCGCCCGCGGGCACCGCCCGGGCCAAGGGCCGCCCGCGCAGCGCCGCCGCCGACCGCGCCATCCTCGACGCCACCCGCGAGACCCTGGCCGAACTCGGCTGGGGCGGACTGACCATGGGCCACGTGGCGAGCCGGGCCGGGGTCGCCAAGACCACCCTCTACCGCCGCTGGCCGTCCAAGAACGAGCTCGTGGTGGACGCCGTCGCCACCCTCTTCGACGAGCTGGTGATGCCCGACCTCGGCAGCCTGCGGGCCGACATCGAGGCCGTGGTGGCCCAGTTCGCCGACCTGCTGGCCCGCCCGGAGACCCAGGCCGCGCTGCTCGCGCTGTTCGCCGAGGGCACCCGCGACCGGCAGCTGCGGCGGCGGATCCGCGAGGCCATCGTGGACCCGCAGAAGCGGCTGGTCCGCCAGGGCCGGGCGGCCGCCCAGGCCCGCGGCGAGCTGGAGGCAGACACCGACGACACCTCGGCCCGCGAGGAGGTCGACATCATCTTCGACACCATCGCGGGCACCGTCGAACACCGCGTCCTGGTCAGCGGCGAGCCGATCACCCCGGAGTGGACCCGCCGCTTCACCGACCTGCTGCTCGGACCGATGCTCGCGGGCTGAGAGCACCCCGGCCGGAGACACGGCAAAGCCGCCGTACGGGATCCCGTACGGCGGCTCCGCGTCGGCCGCGGCCTCAGAACATCGCGTTCTCCTGGTACGTGCCCCACTCCTCGCGCAGCGCGTTGCAGATCTCGCCCAGCGTCGCCTCGGCGCGCACCGCGTCCAGCATCGGCGGGATCATCGACTCGCCCGAGCGCGCCGCCGCCAGCATGGCGTCCAGCCCGGCCCGGACGGCCGCGTCGTCCCGGGCCGCCTTGCGCTCCCGCAGCACCCGGACCTGCTCGCGTTCGACCTCGTGGCTGACCCGCAGGATCTCCAGCTCCGGGGTGACGCTGCGCGGGTGGCAGTTGACGCCGACCACGCGCTTGTCGCCCTTCTCCACCGACTGCTGGTACTGGAAGGCCGCCTCGGCGATCTCCCCGGTGAACCAGCCCTCCTCGATGCCGCGCAGGATGCCGGAGGTGATCGGGCCGATCTCGTGGTCCTCGCGGCCCTTGTCCAGGATCCGCTGGAAGATCGCCTCGGCCTGCTGCTCGATCCGGTCGGTCAGCGCCTCGACGTACCAGGAACCGCCCAGCGGGTCGGCGACGTTGGCGACGCCGGTCTCCTCCATCAGCACCTGCTGGGTGCGCAGGGCGATCTCGGCGGCCTGCTCGGAGGGCAGCGCCAGGGTCTCGTCCAGGGCGTTGGTGTGCAGCGAGTTGGTGCCGCCGAGCACCGCGGCCAGCGCCTCGACGGCGGTGCGGACCACGTTGTTGTACGGCTGCTGCGCGGTCAGCGAGACGCCGGCGGTCTGGGTGTGGAACCGCAGCCACTGCGCCTTGTCGGTCTTGGCGCCGAAGCGCTCGCGCATCCAGCGGGCCCAGATCCGGCGCGCGGCGCGGAACTTGGCGATCTCCTCGAAGAAGTCCAGGTGCGCGTCGAAGAAGAAGGACAGGCCGGGCGCGAAGACGTCCACGTCCAGGCCGCGGGAGAGGCCCAGCTCGACGTAGCCGAAGCCGTCCGCGAGGGTGTACGCCAGCTCCTGCGCGGCCGTGGCCCCGGCCTCGCGGATGTGGTACCCGGAGACCGACAGCGGCTTGTACGCGGGGATGCCCTCGGCGCAGTAGGCCATCAGGTCGCCGATCAGGCGCAGGTGCGGCTCGGGGGCGAAGAGCCACTCCTTCTGCGCGATGTACTCCTTGAAGATGTCCGTCTGGAGGGTGCCGTTGAGCACCGCCGGGTCCACGCCCTGGCGCTCGGCGGCCACCAGGTACATGCAGAAGACCGGCACGGCCGGGCCGCTGATCGTCATCGAGGTGGTGACCCCGCCGAGCGGGATGCCGTCGAACAGCACCTCCATGTCGGCGGCCGAGTCGATGGCCACACCGCAGTGGCCGACCTCGCCGAGCGACTTCGGGTCGTCCGAGTCGTAGCCCATCAGGGTCGGCATGTCGAAGGCGACCGAGAGGCCGCCGCCGCCCGCGTCCAGGATCATCCGGTAGCGCTCGTTGGTCTGCTGGGCGTTGCCGAAGCCGGCGAACTGGCGGATGGTCCAGGTGCGGCCCCGGTAGCCGGTCGGGTGCAGACCGCGGGTGTACGGGTACTCGCCCGGCCAGCCGATCCGCTCGAAGCCCTCGTAGGCCTGCCCGGCGGGCGGGCCGTACACCGGCTCGACCTCGTCGCCGGAGAGGGTGGTGAAGTCCGCGTCGCGCTTGCGGGCCTTGTCGTACCGCTGCTGCCAGCGCTGCCGGCCCCGCTCGATCTCCTCGGCGTCCATGATCCCGAACTCCGCTCCGTACGGCCGCCGCGGCGACGGGGCGGCACAGCTAGTAGGACGTCCTAACAATTTACTCGGACGTCCTAGTACTTGTCGATGGACAACCCGCCCGCACGGCCCGCGATCCCCCGAAAGGGACCCGGGATCCGGCCCGGGGGCTCCGGGAACCGCCCGAACGGGGCCCGGGAACGCCGGAGCGCCCCTCCCCCGGTCGGGGAAGGGGCGCTCTCGCGAAACCTGGGAGTCGGAGCCCGGGAGTCGGAGCCCGCTGCTCAGACGCCGGCCGGCTGGCGGGCGCCGCCGCCCGCCGGGAGCTGCTCGGCGGCCTCGCGGGCCACCTTGCGCTCGAAGACGAAGGAGAGGAACGGGATGCAGCCCGCCGCCAGGGTGAGCACCAGTCGGCCCATCGGCCACTTCAGCTTCTGCCCGAGCATGAAGGTCACCACGAAGTACCCGATGTAGAGGTAGCCGTGCAGCATCGCGACGTACGTGGTCACGTCCTTGGCCGCGTCGAAGCCGTACTTCGCGACCATGAAGCCGCAGAACACCAGCAGCGCCGTACCGGTCGCAATGGCCAGGGCCCGGTACCAGCCCAGCAGGGGGGTCGCCTTCATGATCTTCCTCGCCTCGCTCGGCACGGTCCGCCGGTACGCCCGGATCCGCGCACCGCTCACACGAGGGTAGCCGCCTTCACGCCCGGCCCTTCGCAGCCCCCTCGGACGGCTCGGCGAAGTCGCCGGCCGCGATCCGCAGCGGCCTGAGCAGTTCGAACACCTGGTGGCACTGCTCGGCGTCGTACTCCTCCAGCCCGAACTCCATCGCCATCAGCTCCCGGGTCGCCTCCTCGACCACCTCGCGACCGCGCCCGGTGATCGCGGCCAGCACGCCGCGGCCGTCCAGCGGGTTGGGGCGGCGGGCGACCAGGCCGGCCCGCTCCAGGCGGTCGACGGTGTTGGTGACGCTGGTCGGGTGGACCATGAGCCGCTCGCCGATCTTGGAGAGCGAGAGCTCGCCGGTCCGGCTGAAGGTCAGCAGCACCAGGGCCTCGTAGCGGGCGAAGGTCAGCCCGTACGGCTTGAGCACCGCGTCCACCCGGGAGAGCAGGATCTGGTGGGCGCGCATGACCGAGGTGATCGCCGCCATCGAGGGGACCCCGCCCCAACGGCGGGTCCACAGCTCGTCGGCGCGGGCGATCGGGTCGAAGTCGAGAGCGAGGGGCTTGGCCACCTCCTTACCGTACCGGCGGACGGGACGTGTGCTACCAGGCGTCCTGATGGTGGACAAGCGCAACACGTGGCGGGAACCCGCCAATCGGACGGCCAGGTCCATACCAGGACATTGCGCCGGTGTGAACGCGCGGCAACGGGCCACCGGCGCACCGGGGTTGGCCCCGGAGCGGCCCGGCGCCGCGCCACCAGGCTTCGGTTCGGACGGTAACCCGCTGCAAACCAGGACGATTTGCCCCCTTTGTCCATCCGTTCACATTCCTCCGCCGTGGCGGGACTTGGCCAATTCATGAGCAAGACCTGTCATTTGATTTGCTCGATTGTCATGCTTTCGATCAACCCCGTTCGGCAGCCACCACCCCCACCCACCGGTGGCGAAGCCGCTCAGTCCGCACGGGGCCCGCACGTCAGCGCCCGTTCCGCCCCTCAGGTGCCGTCCCCGGCCCCCGGAACGCCGCGCGACCGCGCCCGCTCGCGGTTTTCCGGAAGGACTCGTTCGTGAAGCGAAAGCTCGCCGCAGTCGCCGTACTCTCCGCCACCGCCCTGCTCACCGGTGTCGTCCAGGTGAGCACCGCAGCCGTCGCGGACCCCGCCCCGCAGTCCCAGGGCGCGAAGCAGCGCGCCGACCTGATCGCCCTGGCCAACGGCCAGGCCGGCAAGGTCGCGCACGCCCTGGCCCTGGGCGGCCAGGAGCAACTGGTGGCCAAGGACGCCGTGGTGGACGCCGACGGCACCCGCCACCTGCGCTACGAGCGCACCTTCGCCGGCCTCCCCGTCCTGGGCGGCGACCTGGTGGTGCACCAGAAGGCCGACGGCTCGACCACCTCGGTGGACAAGGCCACCGGCGCCACCATCGCCCTGCCGAGCCTCACCCCGCAGATCCCCGCCGACAAGGCCGCCGACCAGGCGACCGGCGCCGTGCAGTCCACCGTGGGCATCGCCGCCGACAAGGACGAGTCCCCGCTGACCGCCGTGCACCAGACCGGCAAGGCCGAGCTGGTCGTGTGGGCCACCGACGGCAGCCCGCGCCTGGCGTACCGCACCACGGTCGAGGGCGAGCGCGCCGACGGCACCCCGAGCCGCCAGCTGCTGGTTACCGACGCGGCGAGCGGCGAGGTGCTCTCCAGCCACGAGCAGGTGCGGACCGCCGCCGGCACCGGCAAGGGCGTCTTCGTCGGCTCCGTCCCGCTGACCACCACCCAGAGCGGTTCGAGCTACCAGCTCAAGGACGCGACCCGCGGCGGCCAGGCCACGTACACCCTGAAGGGCAAGACCTCCGGCTCGGGCACCCTGGTCGCCAACACGACCAACAGCTTCGGCAACGGCCTGTCCTCCAACAGCGAGTCCGCCGCCGTGGACGCCCAGTACGGCGCGGCGGTCACCTGGGACTTCTACAAGAACACCTTCGGCCGCAACGGCATCAAGAACAACGGCGTCGGCGCCACCAGCCGGGTCCACTACGGTTCCAACTACGTGAACGCGTTCTGGGACGACTCCTGCTTCTGCATGACGTACGGCGACGGCAGCGGCAACACCCACCCGCTCACCGAACTCGACGTGGCCGGCCACGAGATGAGCCACGGCGTCACCTCCGCCACCGCCAACCTCAACTACTCGGGCGAGTCCGGCGGCCTGAACGAGGCCACCTCGGACATCTTCGGCACGATGGTCGAGTTCTACGCCAACCTGCCCTCCGACAAGCCGGACTACCTGATCGGCGAGTTGATCAACATCAACGGGGACGGCACCCCGCTGCGCTACATGGACAAGCCGTCCAAGGACGGCGCCTCGGCCGACTACTGGTCCTCCACCGTCGGCAACAAGGACGTCCACTACTCCTCCGGCGTCGCCAACCACTTCTTCTACCTGCTCGCCGAGGGCAGCGGCGCCAAGACCATCAACGGCGTCAGCTACAACAGCCCGACCTCCAACGGCTCCACGCTCGCGGGCATCGGCCGGGACAAGGCCGCACAGATCTGGTACCGCGCGCTGACCACCTACTTCACCTCCACCACCAACTACGCGGGCGCCCGCACCGGCACCCTGAAGGCCGCCGCCGACCTGTACGGCGCCTCCAGCGCCGAGTACAGCGCCGTCGCCGCGACCTGGGCCGCCGTCAACGTCAACTGACGTACCGCACAGGCGCGTCGGACGCCCGGGGCCTCCGGCAGGAGGTCCCGGGCGTCCGCTGTTCCGGGCGGCCCCGGACCGTCGAGACCGTCCGGGGCCGCCCGAGCCGCCCGGGGCTGTCAAGGCCGTCCGGCTGGCGGAGTCCCGCCAGGGGGACGAACCGCCGAAACCGGGCAACGGGCGGCAACCGAACCATCCGTACCGGCACTGGCGGTTCTTGGCCAATCCCGGTAGGCGCCCTGTCCATCCCTGCCAACGATTGTCATGCTTCTGACCAAGTCCCGTCCGACCATCCGCCGCCCCACCCGTTTCCGGCGGATCGTCAGGTACCGCACGGGACCGGCACGTCCGCGCCCTACCGCCCCCAAGGTGCCAACCCCGGCGCCCCGGTACGCGGCGCACCCGCACGCACCCGCGGGTCTCGTGGAAGGAACCCCCGCACGTGAAGCGAAAGCTGACTGTCGGAGCCGTACTCTCCGCCACCGCACTGCTGGCCGGCGTCATCCAGATCGCCGCCGTCCCCGCCCAGGCCGCCGCCCCCTCCCCGGCCCAGCAGCAGTCCGCGCTGCTCGCGCTGGCCTCCGGGCAGAGCGCCCCGGTCGCCCAGGCCCTCGCCCTCGGCGGCCAGGAGAAGCTGGTGCCCAAGGACGTGGTGGTGGACAAGGACGGCACCCGCCACCTGCGGTACGACCGGACCTACGCGGGCCTGCCGGTGCTCGGCGGCGACCTGGTCGTCCACCAGAAGGCCGACGGCTCGGTGAAGTCCGTCGACCGGGCCTTCGCCGGACAGCTGTCCGTGCCCAGCCTGACCCCGGGCCTCGCCGCGCCCCAGGCGGCCGAGAAGGCCACCGCCGCCGTGCGGGCCACGGTCGGCGCCGCCGACCAGGAGGAGGCCGCGCTCAGCCGGGTCGACGGCGCCGGCGCGCCCGAGCTGGTCGTCTGGGCCGCCGACGGCACCCCGCGACTGGCCCACCGCACCACGGTCGAGGGCCAGCGCGCGGACGGCACCCCGAGCCGCCAGGTGGTCGTCACCGACGCCGCCACCGGCCAGGTGCTCTCCACCGACGAGCAGGTGAAGACCGCCACCGGCACCGGCAAGGGCGTCAACGTCGGCAGCGTCTCGCTCACCACCACCCAGAGCGGCAGCTCCTACCAGCTGAAGGACGCCTCCCGGGGCAACCAGTCCACCACCGACCTCAAGGGCGGCACCTCGGGCAGCGGCACGCTCGTCGCCAACACCACCAACAGCTTCGGCAACGGCCTGGCCTCCAACCGCGAATCCGCGGCCGTGGACGCCCAGTTCGGCGCGGCGGCCACCTGGGACTACTACAAGAACACCTTCGGCCGCAACGGCATCAAGAACAACGGCGTCGGCGCGGCGAGCCGGGTCCACTACAGCACCAACTACGTCAACGCGTTCTGGGACGACTCCTGCTTCTGCATGACGTACGGCGACGGCTCCGGCAACACCCACCCGCTGACCGCGATCGACGTCTCCGGCCACGAGATGAGCCACGGCGTCACCTCCGCCACCGCGAACCTCAACTACTCCGGTGAGTCCGGCGGCCTCAACGAGGCCACCTCGGACATCTTCGGCACCATGGTCGAGTGGTCCGCCAACCTCTCGGTCGACCCGGGCGACTACCTGATCGGCGAGAAGCTCAACATCAACGGCAACGGCACGCCGCTGCGCTACATGGACAAGCCCTCCAAGGACGGCGCCTCGGCCGACTACTGGTCCTCCACGGTCGGCAACAAGGACGTCCACTACTCCTCGGGCGTCGCCAACCACTTCTTCTACCTGCTCGCCGAGGGCAGCGGGGCGAAGGTCATCAACGGGGTCAGCTACAACAGCCCGACCTCCAACGGCTCGACGGTGACCGGCATCGGCCGGACCAAGGCGGCGGCGATCTGGTACCGCGCGCTGACCGTCTACATGACCTCCACCACCAACTACAAGGCCGCCCGCACCGCGACCCTGAAGGCCGCCACCGACCTGTACGGCGCCTCCAGCACCGAGTACAACGCGGTCGCGGCGGCCTGGAGCGGCGTCAACGTCAGCTGACCCGCACCACCTCCGGTAGCAACCGGTAGGAAATCGAGCCACCCCCGGTAAGAAACGGCGACAGGCTGCCGCGGCCCTTTGGGAGAGGAGGCCGTGGCAGCCTGTCGACCGTCCACGAGGAGGCCGGAGCCCGAGCGGGGGCCCGGGCGGCCGGCTCAGGCGGTGGCGGGCTTCAGCTCGCCCCGCTCCTCCTTGGCCAGCATCCGCTCGGCGAAGAAGCCGCCGGTGGGCAGCACCGCGAGCACGAACATCAGGACGCCGCGCTTGGCGTCCCACTTCTGCGCCTGCCAGGCCTGGATCCAGAAGACCACGTACAGGATGAACAGGACGCCGTGCACCATGCCCATCACCGGGACGGCGTCGAACGAGGTCGTCCGCTTCAGCACCGAGCAGATCAGCAGCAGGATGAAGGAGACCCCTTCGGGGCCGGAGACCAGGCGCAGGCGGTGGACGGCGCTGCTGTTCACGATGGATACCTCGATATGGGGGGTCGGCGGCGCGGGCTCGCTTGTGAAGCGACTCACAAGCATTCCGGCCCATTATCGCCGAGCCCACGGACGGGACCCCGGCCGGGGGTGGCCACCGTGCCCCATCTCACAGCGGCCGGCCCGGCGCCTCCCCGGAGCCCGTCCGGCGCCCGCCCGCCCTGTCACAGCTCTGTGCCGGAACGCCACCGAGCGCGACCGCCCGTCACCGGGAACCCCTATCCTGCTGCCCGCGCGCCCACCGATCCGGGCGCCGAGGCATCGCACACGGGGGGTACTCACCACATGTTCAAGCGCGACTGGGACCGCAGGACCTGCGCCAAGCGCGGCCACACCACCTACGCGCCGACGGAGCCGGAGCTGGCCTCCCGGCTGCACGCGTCGACCGCCCTCGGCGACGCCTGGCGCTGCCTGCGCTGCGGCGACTTCGCGCTGGGCGCCCCGCACGGCTCCGGCCCGGCCGACGAAGCGCCGCTGGTGCCGCGCGGCAAGGCGCTGCGGGACCTGTTCATCCTGCGCTTCCTGGCCGTCGAGCGGGTGCTGCGCGGACTGCTGATCATCGTGGTCGCGTGGGCCGTGTGGAAGTTCTCCAACAGCCAGGACGCGGTGCACCGGGTCTTCGACGAGAACCTCACGGTGTTCAGGCCGGTCACCGACCACTTCCACTGGGACCTCGAACACGCCCCGATCGTCGAGACCATCCGCAAGACCTTCGACTTCAAGAAGAGCACCCTGCTGATCGTCGCGGGCGCGCTGATCGCCTACGCGGTGATCGAGATCGTCGAGGCGGTCGGCCTCTGGCTGAACAAGCGCTGGGCCGAGTACCTGACGGTGGTCGCCACCGCGGCCTTCCTGCCGCTGGAGGGCTACGAGCTGAGCCACCACGTCAGCGCGCTGAAGATCTGCACCCTGGTGCTGAACATCGCGGCGGTGCTCTGGATCATGCTCTCCAAGCGCCTGTTCGGGCTGCGCGGCGGCGTGGTGGCCTTCGAGGCGGAGCGCCACTCGGCCTCGCTGCTGGAGGTCGAGCAGGCGGCCGGCACCGTTCCGAGCCCCGGACAGGGGGCGCACGCCCGGGCCTGACCGGGGCGCGTGCGCCGGGCGTGACCGGCGCGTTTGTCCCAGACCGGTACCAGTCGGCCCACGCACCCTCCCCGCGCCACGGCCGCAGCGGCTAGATTGCGGCCGTGGCACAGTTCAGACTCCAGGGATCGCGCGTGCTCGCCGTCGACTTGGGCGGCGACGCCGTCAAGGCGCGACACGGCTCGATGGTCGCCTACACCGGGCAGATGGCCTTCAAGAAGTTGACCGGCGGCGGGGACGGCCTGCGCGGCATGGTCACCCGCCGGCTGACCGGCGAGAAGATGACGGTCATGGAAGTGAAGGGGCAGGGCACCTGCTACTTCGCCGACAAGGCCACCGAGATCAGCCTGGTGCGGCTGAACGGCGAGACGCTGTACGTCGAGTCGGACAACCTCCTCTGCACCGAGTCCGCCCTGCACACCGGCACCAGCTTCACCGGGCTGAACGGCATGTCCTCGGGCAACGGCCTGTTCACCACCAAGGTGGAGGGCCACGGCTGGGCGGCCGTCACCTCCAACGGCCCGGCCGTCATCCTGCGGGTCGACAAGAGCATGCCGCTGCGGGTGGACCCGGGCGCGTACGTGGCGCACACCGGCACCCTGCAGCGCAGCCTGAAGTCGGGCGCGGGCTGGACCACGATCATCGGCGAGGGCGGCGGCGAGGCCGTCCAGATCGAGTTCACCGGCGAGGGCCTGGTGTACGTCCAGCCCTCCGAGAAGGCCACCATCGGGGGCGACGTCTGATGGGCTTCACGAAGATCAACGGGAAGATGGTCGAAGCCCAGGTGGTGCCCGGGCAGCGGCTGTTCAGCCAGCGCGGCGCGATGCTCGCGTACAGCGGCGACGTCCGCTTCACGCCGAACATCACCGGCGGGCAGGGCGGCGTGATGTCGATGATCGGCCGCCGGGTGGCCAACGAGGACACCCCGCTGATGACCGTCGAGGGCCAGGGCCGGGTGATGTTCGGCCACGGCGGCCACCACGTCCACGTGATCGACCTGTTCGGCGACACCCTGTACGTCGAGGCGGACCGGCTGCTCGCCTTCGAGGGCACGCTGCGGCAGTCCACCATGTTCATGGGCTCGCAGGGCGGGGTGATGGGCATGGTCCGCGGCCAGGTCACCGGGCAGGGCCTGTTCACCACCAAGCTGGAGGGCCAGGGCTCGGTCGCGGTGATGGCCCACGGCGGCGTCTTCGAGCTGCCGATCACCCCCGGCCAGTCGGTGCACGTCGACCCCCAGGCGTACGTGGCGCACCGCGGCGACGTGCGCAACAAGCTCTCCACGGCGCTGGGTTGGCGCGACATGATCGGCCGCGGCTCGGGCGAGGCGTTCCAGCTGGAACTGTCCGGGCAGGGCGCGGTGTACGTCCAGGCGAGCGAGGAGAAGCTCTGATGTCCTACCCGCCGCAGCCCCCGTACGGTTCGCCGCACAACCAGCCGACCCAGCCCGGCTTCGCGGCCCCGCCGCCCCCGCCGGGGTACGGCCCGCAGCCGGGCTACCCGCAGCCCGGCGGGTACCCGCCGCCCCCGCCGCAGGGCTACCCGCCGCCCCCGCCCGGCCACCAGCCCCAGCAGCAGTACCAGCAGCCGCCCCAGCAGCCGCCCCAGCAGCCGTACGGCCAGCAACAGCCGTACGCCCAGGAGCAGTTCGGCGGCCCACTGGCCCCGCTGCCGACCGGCCACGGCGGCACCGGGCCGGTGGTGTGGGACGCCCACAGCCTGCCGGCCGGCGACAACGTCAACCCGTACGCCTTCTCGGTCGACCTGAACGGCTCCTACTTCCTCCAGAAGGGCAAGATGGTCGCCTACTACGGCGACATCACCTTCAAGGGCGTCGGCGCCGGGGCGGTCGACCGGGTGCTCGGCCAGCACTTCAACTCGCCGATGCACGCGGCGGACTGGGTGGTCGCCGAGGGCCGCGGCAAACTGCTGCTGGCCGACCGGGCGTTCGACCTCAACTCGTACGACCTGGACGAGGGCAACCTGACCGTCCGCTCCGGCAACCTGCTGGCCTTCGACCCGACGCTGCGGCTCAAGCAGTCGATCATCCCGGGCTTCCTGACCCTGATCGGCACCGGCCGCTTCGTCGCCGCCTCCAACGGCCCGGTGCACTTCGTCGAGCCGCCGCTCCGGGTGGACCCGCAGGCGCTGGTCGGCTGGGCGGACTGCCCTGCGCCGTGCCACCACTACGACCACGACTACATGCACGGGCTGATCGGCGGCCTGCGCCGGCTGACCGGCATCGGCGGAGCCTCCGGCGAGGAGCACCAGTTCGAGTTCATCGGCGCCGGCCAGGTGCTGCTGCAGTCGAGCGAGAAGCTGATGGCGGAGCGGTCGGTCGGAGCGGTCGACGCCGAGGCGGGCGTCCCGGTGGGCGGCGTGCCGTCCCAGCCGGGCACGGCCGGGCACGGCGGCGGCAACCCCAACATCCCCGGGCTCGGTAACCTGGGCGACCTCGGACGACGTTTCGGTCTGTAAACTTGTACAAGATTGAACTAAATCGGCTATGCTAGAGGGCATGGATACGCACACGATCGAGACCGCGGACACCCCTCCGTCGCAGCCCGAGGAGGAGACTCCCTGGCTGACCGCCAGGGAGCAGCGGATGTGGCGCGCCCATCTGGAGGTCGCCAAGCTGCTGGACTACCAGCTCAGCCGCGAACTCCAGCCGCACAACCTCGCGATCAACGACTACGAGATCCTGGTCGTGCTCTCCGAGGCCCCGGACCGCCGGATGCGGATGACCGACCTCGCGACCGCCACCCTCCAGTCGAAGAGCCGCCTCTCCCACCAGATCACCCGGATGGAGAACGCCGGCCTGGTGCTGCGCCAGGAGTGCCCCGGCGACCGCCGCGGCCTCTACGCCCACCTCACCGAACACGGCTGGGAGACCATGCAGCGAGTCGCCCCCGACCACGTGCGCAGCGTCCGGGCCCACTTCATCGACCGCTTCACCCCGGAGCAGCTCGACGACATGTACCAGGCCCTCGCCCCCGTCGCCGAACACCTCCGCGGCCTGCGCGGCAAGCCGTAGCACCCCACGCACCACTCCGCCCCGCCGCGATCCGATCGCGGCGGGGCGGAAACGGTTCGCGGGCCCGCGCGCCCGGCCCGGGTCAGCCGCGGGTCAGGCCGGCGACCAGCTCGTCGGCGGCGCCGTACGGGTCCAGGGCGCCCTCGGCGACGCGTTCGGCGAGGACGGCCAGGTGCCGGTCCCCGCGCAGGTCGCCGATCCGGGCGCGCAGCTCGGCCAGCGCGATCGCCTCGATCTCCTCGGCGGCCCGGCGGCGGCGCCGCGCGGCGAGCTCGCCGTGCTCCTCCAGCCAGGCGCGGTGCTTCTCCAGCGCCTCGACCACCTCGTCCACGCCCTCACCGCGGGCCGCGACGGTCTTGACGATCGGCGGACGCCAGTCCCCCGCCTCCCGCGCCTCGCCGAGGCCCAGCATGTGGTTGAGCTCCCGCGCGGTGGCGTCGGCGCCGTCCCGGTCGGCCTTGTTGACCACGAAGACGTCGCCGATCTCCAGGATCCCGGCCTTGGCGGCCTGGATGCCGTCGCCCATCCCGGGGGCCAGCAGCACCACGGTGGTGTCGGCCTGGGCGGCGACCTCGACCTCGGACTGGCCCACCCCGACGGTCTCCACCAGGATCACCTCGCAGCCGGCCGCGTCCAGCACCCGCAGCGCCTGCGGCGCCGCCCAGGAGAGCCCGCCGAGGTGGCCGCGGGTGGCCATCGAGCGGATGAACACCTCGGGGTCGGTCGCGTGGTCCTGCATCCGGACCCGGTCGCCCAGCAGCGCGCCGCCGGAGAACGGCGAGGACGGGTCGACGGCCAGCACCCCGACCCGCTTGCCGAGCCGCCGGTAGGCGGAGACCAGCGCCGAGGTGGAGGTCGACTTGCCGACCCCGGGCGAGCCGGTCAGGCCCACCGTGTACGCCCGCCCGGTGTACGGCGCGAGCGCGGCCATCGCCTCCCGCAGCTGCGGCGCGGCGTTCTCGACCAGCGTGATCAGCCGGGCGACCGCCCGCGGCCGGCCCGCCCGGGCCTGCTCGACCAGCGTGGCGACATCGATCATCAGGAGCTCCTTGCGCGGATGCCGAAGGGGCTGCGGACCGCCACCGGCGGTCCGCAGCCCTGGGGCGTGTCTGACAGTTCGCGTCGGATCAGGGCGCGGCGTTGGGGTGCGTGCATCGCAAGGCGGAGGAGGGAGTCCATGCGGAGCATCGGCGACCGACGACAACGCGGCGAGGTGCGTGCACCGGCGTCGCGCACCCGGCGGGAACTGTCAGACACGCCCCGAAGTCGGGTCGGAGCCGGTCAGGCCTTCGGGACGCGCACGATCAGCGCGTCGCCCTGGCCGCCGCCACCGCACAGCGCGGCCGCGCCCACCCCGCCGCCGCGGCGCTGCAGCTCCAGCGCCAGGGTCAGCACCACGCGGGCGCCGGACATCCCGATCGGGTGGCCGAGCGCGATGGCGCCGCCGTTGACGTTGACGATGTCGGAGGTGACGCCCAGATCCTTCATCGACTGGTGGGCGACGGCCGCGAAGGCCTCGTTGATCTCGATCAGGTCGAGGTCGGCGACCTCCAGGCCCTCCTTGGCCAGCGCGTGCCTGATCGCGTTGGACGGCTGCGACTGGAGCGAGTTGTCCGGGCCGGCCACGTTGCCGTGCGCGCCGATCTCGGCGATCCAGGTCAGGCCCAGCTCCTCGGCCTTGGCCTTGCTCATCACGACCACGGCGGCGGCGCCGTCGGAGATCTGCGAGGAGGTGCCGGCGGTGATCGTGCCGTCCTTGGTGAAGGCCGGGCGCAGCTTGGCCAGGCCCTCGACGGTGGTGTCCGCGCGGATGCCCTCGTCCTGGCTGAACAGCACCGGCTCGCCCTTGCGCTGCGGGATGGCGACCGGGACGATCTCGGCGTCGAAGACCCCGTCGGCCTGCGCCTTGGCGGCCCGCTGGTGGGAGGCGGCGGCGATCTCGTCCTGCGCCTCGCGCGGGATGCCCAGGCGGGTGTTGTGCTTCTCGGTGGACTCGCCCATCGGGATGTTCTCGTAGGCGTCGGTGAGGCCGTCGTGGGCCATCGCGTCGAGCATCGCGATCGCGCCGTACTTGAAGCCCTCGCGGGACTTCGGCAGCAGGTGCGGGGCGTTGGTCATCGACTCCTGGCCGCCGGCCACCACGATGTCGAACTCGCCGGCCCGGATCAGCTGGTCGGCGAGCGCGATGGCGTCGAGGCCGGAGAGGCAGACCTTGTTGACGGTCAGCGCCGGGACGTTCATCGGGATGCCGGCCTTGACGGCGGCCTGGCGGGCCGGGATCTGGCCGGCGCCGGCCTGGAGCACCTGGCCCATGATCACGTACTGGACCTGCTCGCCGGTGATCCCGGCCCGCTCCAGGGCCGCCTTGATCGCGACGGCGCCGAGGTCGGCGCCGGAGAAGCCCTTGAGGGAACCCAGCAGGCGACCCATCGGGGTCCGCGCACCGGCAACGATCACAGAGGTGGTGTTGGTCATGGGACGGGCCCCTTCGCACGTCGTGGCCAGGTGAGGATGCGCTCAATGTACTGACCTGCTACCCGCCCGTCACCGGAGCGACGGTGTGATCGAGCGCACTGGCACCATCCAGTCAACACCGTGCCGACCCGCTCCGGGTGAACCGCCCGCGGGCCGTCCGCCGGGCGGCCCGCCGTGTGAGCAGGCTCGCACGCCCGGCACTGGCGCCCGTCGCGGGCCATGCGCTGCACTGGGTGCACCTTTAGCCCCACCACCTTCTCCCCACCTCCCGGAGGCCGTCGTGCTGACCCGCATCGACCACATCGGCATCGCCTGCCGAGACCTCGACAAGACGGTCGAGTTCTACCGCGCCACCTACGGTTTCGAGGTCTTCCACTCCGAGGTCAACGAGGAGCAGGGCGTCCGCGAGGCCATGCTCCGGATCAACGGCACCGACGACGGCGGCGCCTCGTACCTCCAGCTGCTGGAGCCCACCCGGCCCGACTCCACCGTGGCCAAGTGGCTGGAGAAGAACGGCGAGGGCGTGCACCACATCGCCTTCGGCACCGCCGACGTGGACGGCGACTCCGAGGCCATCCGGGACAAGGGCGTCCGGGTCCTCTACGACCAGCCGCGGATCGGCTCGATGGGTTCGCGGATCACCTTCCTGCACCCCAAGGACTGCGGCGGCGTGCTGACCGAGCTGGTCACCTCCGCGCAGCAGGGCCACGACGGGCACTGACCCCCTCCCGGCCCGCCCCCGGGCGCGCGGCGTCCCGGGGGCAGCCGACGGTCCGTCGGTCATGACCCGTCAGTAACCTGGCGGGAAGAGCCGGAAAACACCCCTGCGGCCATTCCCCCGCAGTGCGCTCCCACTACAATGCCCAGGTGCGCGAAGGCTCCGGGGGACGGAGGCGACGGGCACGGCCGAAGACAGGCCTGTCCGCCCTCCGGCGGTCGGCCCGTCGCAAGGGGAGTCCATTACGCGGGCACGGCTGAACAGTCGCAAGACGGATCTGTCACCATTCTCCACAAGGCAAGAGTTCGCCCAGGAGTCCACTCGGACGGGGGAACGCGGCACCCCCGCGCTCCCGCGCCCCGGATTCCGACGACCGCGGCGGGCGGCCCCGGCATGGCGGGGGACCGTCCACCGGCTGCGGATGCAAGGACCAGTCGGACCGGCGCCCGGGATACCGGAGCCCGGAACCGGCCGGGTCGAGGACGCGACCAGGAGATGGATGGGACCGCGGAGTGCGGGGCAACGACCGCTACGAGGCTGACGATCACCTCTCCCAGTTCGAGGCCGAGATGGGTCGGACTCGGAAGGAGCGCGACAAGGCAGTCGAGCATGCCGAAGACCTCGCCTACCAGGTGGAGGTCCTGCGGGCGAAACTGCACGAGTCCCGCCGGATGCTGGCCCAGCCGCGCGCCTTCGACGCCGTCTCCGGCCAGGCCGAGCAGATGCTCCGCACCGCCGAGATGCAGGCCCAGCAGCTGCGCGCCGACGCCGAGCGCCAGCTGCGCGACTCCCAGGCCGCCACCCAGCGGATCATGGCCGAGGCCGCCGAGCGCACCGCCCGGCTGGAAGCCGACCTCGCCGCCCGTCGCCGCCAGCTGGAGGACGAGCTCGCCGAGCTGCGCCGCTCCGCCGAGCAGCACGTCAACGGCTGGGCCGAGCAGACCCGGGCCGGCTCCGAGCAGGAGGCCCAGCGGCTGCTCCAGGACGCCCGCGCCGAGGCCGAGCGGATGGTCGCCGCCGCCCGTGCGGAGGCCGTCGCCCTCTCCGACCACGCCCGCGCCCAGACCGCCGCCGACGTGGACGCCGCCCGCGGCGAGGCCCAGGCCGCCGCCGAGGCCGCCCTGCAGCGGGCCCAGAACGACGCCGAGCGCCTGCTGCGCGCCGCCTCCGAGCAGGCCCAGCAGGCCGGCGCCCAGGCCGCCGCCGACGTGGACGCCGCCCGCGGCGAGGCCCAGCAGCAGCTGGCCGCCGCGCACGCCGCCGCCGAGGGCCAGCTGGTCGCCGCCCAGGCCGAGATCGGCCGGCTCAAGGCGCAGGCCGCCAACGAGCAGGCCCGGGCCGAGCAGCAGCTCGCCGCCGCCAAGGCCGAGATAGAGCGGCTGCGCGCCGAGGCGATCGCCGAGGCGGAGCGCACCCGCCACGAGGCCACCGAACTGCGCGCCCAGGCCGAGCAGGCCGCCGAGCAGCTCCAGGCCGACGCCGAGGCCGCCGCCGAGCGCAGGGTCGCCGACGGCGAGGCCGCCAACGAGCAGCGCTCGCAGACCGCCCGGGCCGAGGTGGCCCGGATGGTCGCCCAGGCCACCAAGGAGGCCTCGGCGATCCGGGCCGAGGCCGAGGGCGTCCGCACCGAGGCCGCCACCAAGCAGGCCGAGGCCGACGCCGCCCGGGCCGCCGCCGCCGAGGAGAGCGAGCGGCTGCGGGCCACCGCCGAGTCGGTGGCCTCCGAACTGAAGGCCGAGGCCGAGGCGGCGATCGCCGAACTCCGCGCCCTGGCCGAGCGGGACGTCGCCGAGCTGCGCGCGCACGCCGAGGCCGACGCCCAGCGACTGCGCGGCGAGGCCGAGGAGGCGGGCCGGGCGGCCGGCGCCAAGGACGCCACCGTCCACCTCGCCAAGGCCGCCAAGACCGCCGAGGAGGTCCTCGGCCGGGCCGACCAGGACGCCGAGACCGTGCGCGGCGAGGCCGCCGCCGAGGCCGAGCGGATCCGCGCCGAGGCCGCCGCCGAGGCGCAGCGCCTGCGCGAGCAGGCCCAGGCCGCCGTCGAGCAGGCCCAGAACGCCGCCCTGGACGACGCCGCCGCGATCCGCGAGCGGATCGAGCAGATGCAGGACGAGGCGGCCCGGCTGCGGGCCGAGGCCGAGGAGCTGCGCGCCCAGGCCGCCGCCGAGGCCGACCGGGTGCGCGGCGAGGCCCGCCGCCAGGCCGTGGTCCAGATCGAGGAGTCGGCGAAGAACGCCGAGGAGCTGCTCACCAAGGCCAAGGCCGACGCGGACGAGCTGCGCGCGGGTGCCGCCGGGGAGATCGAGCGGCTGCGCGAGCAGGCCCAGGAGCAGGCCGCCGAGACCCAGGGCCGGGCCGAGCAGACCCTGACCCGGGCCCGGGCCGAGGCCGGGAAGATCACCGAGGCCGCCGAGCAGCAGGGCCAGGACGCGCTCGCCGCCGCCAAGGCCGCGGCCGCCGAGAACCGGTCCGCCGCCGAGCGCGAGACCGCCGAACTCCGGCGCGACGCAACCGAGTTCGACCAGCGGGTGCGTGCCGAGGCGACCGCCGCGGCAGAGGCTACGACCACCGAGGCACAGGCCGAGGCGAAGGCCGTCCGGGACGCCGCGGTGGCCGACGCCGAGCGGGTGCGCACCGAGGCCGACACCGAGGCCGCCCGGGCCCGGGCCGAGGCCGAGGCGGCCGCGAACGCGCTGCGCGAGGAGAGCCGGCGCGAACGCGAGGAGGCCGCCGACGGCCTGCGGCGCGAGCGCGAGGAGACCTCCGAGCACCTGGACGCGGCCGAGGCCGCCCGCGAGCAGGCCGAACAGGCCGCCGCGGAGACCAGGGCCGAGGCCGAACAGGCCGCCGGGGAGCTGCGGGCGCTCGCCCAGCGCGAGACCAGTCAGCAGCGCGAGGCCGCCGAGGCCTACGCCGACCGGGTCCGCACCGAGGCCGAACAGCACGCCGGCGACCTCACCGAACGCACCGCGGCGGAGACGACCGAGGTCCGCGAGACCGCCGACCAGTACGGCGCCGAGGTCCGCGAAGCGGCCGACCGGCACAGCGTCGAGGTCCGCGAAGCCGCCGACACGTACGCCGACGAGCAGCGCACCGCGGCCGACACGTACGTCACCGAGCAGCACACCGCCGCCGACACGTACGCCACGGAGCAGCACACCGCGGCCGACGCCTACGCCGCGGAGACCAGGGCCGAGGCCGAACAGGCCGCCGGGGAGCTGCGGGCCCTGGCCCAGCAGGAGACCACCCAGCAGCGCGAGGCCGCCGAGGCCCACGCCGACCGGGTCCGCACCGAGGCCGAACAGCACGCCACCGACCTCACCAAGCGCACCGCGGCGGAGACCGCCGAGGTCCGCGAGGCGGCCGACCGGTACGGCGCCGAGGTCCGCGAGACCGCCGACCGGTACGGCGTCGAGGTCCGCGAAGCCGCCGAGAAGCACAGCGTCGAGGTCCGCGAGGCCGCCGACACGTACGCCGGCGAGCAGCAGACCGCCGCCGACGCCTACGCCGCCGAGGTCCGCGAGCAGGCCGACGCCCACACCGCCGAGCAGCGCGCCGCCGCCGACGAGGTGCTGGAGCGCGCCGAGGCCACCGCCAAGCAGCGCCGCGCCGAGGCCGCCAAGGACGCCAAGGCCACCCGCGAGAAGGCCGCCGCCGAACTGGCCCTGGCCAACGAGCAGGCCTCGACCGTCCGGGCCGAGGCCGGCCGCGAGCTGTCCGAGGCCCGCGCCACCGCCGACGGCATCCGCGCCGAGGCCGGCGCCGAGCTGGAGCAGGCCAGGGCCGACCGCGCCGAGCTGATCGCCGCCGCCAAGGCCGAGGGCGCCGAGCTGGTGGCCGCCGCCGAGGACGAGGCCGCCGAGGTCCGCCAGTCGGTGGCCGGCATGCACGAGGCCGCCGCCGAGCAGATCGCCGCGCTCAGGGCCGCCGCCGAGCAGGAGGTCACCGAACTCCGCGAGGCCGCCGAGCAGGACGCCACCGAGCTGCGCACCCTCGCCGAGTACGAGACCACCGAGCAGCGGGAGCTGGCCGAGCGGGAGAGCACCGAGCAGCGCGAGTCCGCCGACGCGTACGCCGCCGAGCTGCGCGGCCTGGTCGAGCGGGAGAGCGCCGAGCAGCGCGAGCTCGTCGACCGCGAGACCGCCGACCTGCGGGCCCGCACCGAGGCCGAGACCACCGCCCTGCGCGAGCAGACCGAGCTGGAGCTGGCCGCCGAGCGGGAGGCCGTCGAGGACGAGCTCGGCCGGCAGCGCGCCGAGGCCCGGGCCTACGACGGGCAGCTGCGCGCGGAGGCCGAGGCCGAGCTGCGCGCCGCCCAGGAGGCCGCCGAGCAGCTGCGCGCCGACGCGGAGGCGCAGGCCGCCCGTACGGTGGCCGAGGCCGAGGCCCAGGGCGCCCGGAGCATCGCCGACGCCGAGGAGCTGTCCGCGGCCCTGCGCGCCGAGGCCGACGAGTACGCCCTCGCCACCCGCACCCTGGCCGACGACTACGACTCCGCCACCCACTCCCGCGCCAACGCCTACGACGCGGAGACCCGGGAGGCCGCCGAGCAGTTCGACAAGGCCACCCGCGAGCACGCCAAGTCCGTCCTGGAGAAGGCCTTCGCGGACGCCGAGGCGCTCGGCGAGGACGCCCAGACCACCGCGCTGGCGACCACCGCCGCCGCCGAGGAGCAGGCGGACGCCATGGTCGCGGCCGCCCGCAAGGAGGCCGACCGGCTGGTCGCCGCCGGCGAGGCGGCCGGTCAGGCCGAGGTCGAGAAGGGCCGCTCCGACGCGGACACCCTGCTCGCCGAGGCCCGCCGGGACGCGACCGCGATCCGCGAGCGCGCCGAGGAGCTGCGCGAGCGCACCGACGCCGAGGTCGAGGCCCTGCACGAGCGCGCCCGCAAGGAGAACGCGGCGGCCATGAAGTCGGCCGGCGAGCGGGTGGACGCGCTGGTGACGGCCGCCCAGGAGCAGCTGACCGAGGCCGAGGAGCAGGCGGTGGCCACCGTCGCCGAGGCCGAGGACCGCGCGGCGGCCCTGGTCGCGGCGGCCGAGGACCGCGCGGCCGAGCTGACCTCGGAGGCCTCCGCGGAGGCCAGCAAGGTCCGGCTGTCCGCCGTCCGCAAGGCCGAGGGCCTGCTCAAGGAGGCGGAGACCAAGCTCGCCAACTCCACCGACCGCGCCGAGGCGCTCATCGGGAAGGCCGAGGCCAAGCTCCGGTCGTCCGAGGCGGAGGCCGAGGAGCGGCTGGACCGGGCCTCCACCGAGGCGGAGAAGCGGCTGCGGGACGCCGACGAGTCCGCGGACGAGCAGGTCGAGCTGGCGAAGGCGGAGGCCGAGCGGCTGCTCGCCGAGGCGAAGGCCGAGGCGAAGCGGGTCACCGACGAGGGCCGGCGCGAGCTGGACGAACTGGTGCGCCGCCGCAAGGACATCAACACCGAGATCTCCAGGGTCCAGGACGTGCTGTCCGCCCTGGAGGCGTTCGAGGCGCCGTCACCGGTCGCCCAGGCCAACGGGGGAAGCAGCACCAAGAAGGACGGGGGCGCCAAGGCCGGTGCCGGAGTTGGCTCCCCCCGGTCGGGTGGCAATCGCTCCAAGAGCTCACCACCCGATTGAGCGGACATTGGCGGTCATTGTCCGTGAGAGAACGGCATAACGCCGTCGACACTCCGGTACCGTGTCAGGATTCCCTCAACCACCTCAGCGGTTTGACGACAGGAAGCCCAGAACCCCATGAGCGACAGTCACTCCCCTCACGGCTTCGACCTGGTGCGCCGTGGGTACGAGCGCGCCCAGGTCGACGAGCGGATCACCAAGCTGGTGGCCGACCGTGACAGTGCCCTGACCCGGATCAGCGCGCTGGAGAAGCGCATCGAGGAGCTTCACCTCGAGACCCAGTCCGCCCAGGCGGCGGTCACCGAGGCGGAGCCCTCCTACGCCGGTCTCGGCGCCCGGGTCGAGAAGATCCTGCGACTCGCCGAGGAGGAGGCCAAGGACCTGCGCGACGAGGCGCACCGCGCCGCCGAGCAGCACCGCGAGCTCGCCGAGGCCGCCGCCCAGCAGGTCCGCACCGAGGCCGAGAACTACGCCAAGGACCGCAAGGCCAAGGCGGAGGACGAGGGGCTGCGGATCGTCGACAAGTCCAAGAGCGACGCCGCCCAGCTGCGCGCCGAGGCCAACAAGGACGCCCAGAACAAGCGCGAGGAGGCGGACGCCCTCTTCGAGGACACCCGCACCAAGGCCGCCCAGGCCGCGCTGGAGTTCGAGACCAACCTGGCCAAGCGCCGCGAGCAGTCCGAGCGCGACCTGGCCGCCCGTCAGGCCAAGGCCGAGAAGCGCCTGGCCGAGATCGAGCACCGGGCCGAGCAGCTGCGCCTGGAGGCCGAGAAGCTGCGCACCGACGCCGAGCGCCGCGCCCGCCAGACCGTCGAGACGGCCCAGCGCCAGTCCGAGGACATCGTGGCCGACGCCAACGCCAAGGCCGACCGCATCCGCAGCGAATCCGAGCGCGAGCTGGCGGCGCTCACCAACCGCCGCGACAGCATCAACGCCCAGCTGACCAACGTCCGCGAGATGCTGGCGACGCTGACCGGCGCGGCCGTGGCCGCCGCCTCGCTGCCGACCGACGACACCCTGGGCGTGCCCGCCCAGCAGTCGCGCTGACGCACACCGGCCGAGCCGCACCGCAGGCCCTCACCCGCCCGGGTGAGGGCCTGTCGGCTTGTCGCGCCGTCATCGCCTCCGGCGCGGCTTGACGAAGGGTCCCTAGCGGGGGTAGGCGCCGTCCGGCCGCTGGTACCCGCTGCTGAGCTGGTTGCCCTCGTCGTCCGAGACGGTGCCGAACCAGGAGGTGCACCAGACCGACACCGAGTCCGGCCAGTACTGCACCTCGAAGGGGTGCCCGGGCCCGTAGTCGCCGTACGAGGTGACGATGAAGGTCTCCCCCGGGCGCATCCAGTAGTCCTCGCCGAGCGGTTCCAGGGTCAGCTCGACCAGCCCCTCTCCCCGGTTGGTCACCGGCATCCGGCCGCTCACCTCCAGCGCCGAGAAGTCCCAGGCCGCCGCGTCCTGACTCTCCTGGCTCATCCGGCGGCCACCCGGGCGAGCAGGGCGCGCACGACGGCGTCGAAGGCCTCCGGCGCCTCCAGGGCGCTCAGGTGGCCCACCCGGGGCAGGACGGTCAGCTCGGCGTCCGGCCGGGCCCGCAGCATCGCCTCGGCCTCCTCCGGCGCCACCAGGGCGTCCTCGGCGCCCGCCACGACCGCGACCGGCACCGGCAGGCCGGCCAGCACGTCCAGGGAGTCCGGGCGGGCCGCCATGGCCCGCTGGGCCCAGGCGACGGAGGCCGGCGACGCGGCGGCGACCATCGCCTCCACCCGCTCCACCAGGTGCTGCGAGTCCGGCCCGAGCTGCCCGGCCGCGACCCGCTCGTCCAGCAGCAGCCGCACGCTGTCCCGCGCGGTGACGGCGGCGGCCATCCGCTCCCGGTTGGCCCGGACCGCGTCGGTGTCGGCGGTGGCCCGGGTGTTGGCGAGCAGCAGGCCGGCCAGCCGGTCGGGGTGGCGGCGGGCCAGGGCCAGGGCCACGTAGCCGCCCATGGAGAGCCCGGCGACCACCGCGCGTTCGATTCCGGCGGCGTCCAGCAGCAGCGCGAGGTCGTCCGCGACCAGGTCCAGCGAGGGCTCGTCGTCGCCCAGCCCGGTGCCGCCGAACCCCCGCTGGTCGGGGGCGAGCACCCGCGCTTCGTCCCCGGTCAGGCCGGGCAGCGCGTCCAGCTGGGACGACCACATCGAGGCGTTCAGAGGAAAGGCGTGCAGCAGCAGGAGTGGTGTTCCGGTACCGCTCTCGCGGACCGACACTGCGGAGGGGAGCTGGGTCATGCCACCAACCTATTCCGGCACGCCCGGCGGGCCCACTCAGCGGGCCGCGATACCCCCTTTGTCCTAGCCTGGCAAAGACCTGAGGGAGCGCGAATGATCGAGTTGCACGACCTGACAAAACGTTACGGCAAGACCCTCGCGGTGGACCGCCTCAGCTTCCAGGTCCCCCAGGGCGTGGTGACCGGCTTCCTCGGCCCCAACGGCGCCGGCAAGTCCACCACCATGCGCATGATCCTCGACCTCGACCGCCCGACCTCCGGCCGGGTCACCATCGACGGCAAGCGCTACGGCCAGCTCAGCGAGCCGCTCAAGTACATCGGCGCACTGCTGGAGGCCAAGGCCGTCCACCCCGGCCGCACCGCCCGCGACCACCTGCTCTGGCTCGCCCAGAGCAACCGCATCCCCGAGCGCCGGGTCGACGAGGTGCTCGCCCTGGTCGGCCTCACCCCGGTGGCCCGCAAGCGGGCCCGCGGCTTCTCGCTCGGCATGGGCCAGCGCCTGGGCATCGCCTCCGCGCTGCTCGGCGACCCGGAGATCGTCATGTTCGACGAGCCGGTCAACGGCCTGGACCCGGAGGGCATCCTCTGGATCCGCAACCTGATGAAGCGCCTCGCCGGCGAGGGCCGGACGGTCTTCGTCTCCTCCCACCTGATGAGCGAGATGGCCGTCACCGCCGACCACCTGGTGGTCATCGGCCGGGGCCGGCTGCTCGCCGACCTGCCGATGCCGGAGTTCATCCGGCGCAACTCCCGCTCCGCCGTACGGCTGCGCGGCCCCGAGCCCGAGCGGCTGCTCGACGTGCTGGCCCGGGCCGGCCTGCGGCACGAACCCGGTCCGGACGGCTCCTACGAGGTGGTCGACGGGGACATCGCCCGGCTCGGCGAGCTGTTCGCCGGCCAAGGCGTGGTGCTGCACGAGCTCAGCCCGCAGCAGGCCTCGCTGGAAGAGGCCTTCATGCAGATGACGGCCGACTCGGTGGAGTACCACGCGGGCGACGGCCCGGGCCTGGACGCGGCCGGCGCGCCCACCGAGTGGGGCGCCGGCTGGAAGGCGGACGGCGCCCCGCAGAACACCACGGCACGGCAGGAGGAGAACTGAGATGGCGTCCTTCCCGGCGGTCCTGCGCTCCGAGTGGACGAAGATCCGCAGCGTCCGCTCGACGGTCTGGACGCTCGCGCTGACCTTCGTCGTCACGGTCGGCATCGGCGCGCTGCTGTCCCTGCTCACCAACAACAACTTCACCGAGTTCCGCCGCGGCGACCAGTCCCCGTTCGACGCCACCGGGACGTCCTTCTCCGGCATCATGCTCGGCGAGCTGGCGATCATCGTCTTCGGGGTGCTGGCGATCGGCAACGAGTACAGCAGCGGCATGGTCCGGGTCACCCTGGCCGCCGTCCCGCAGCGCGGCACCCTGCTCACCGGCAAGGCCGTGGTGCTCGGCGCGCTGGCCCTCGCGGTCTCGCTGGTGACGGCCTTCGCCACCTTCTTCGCCGGCCAGGCGCTGCTCGGCGCGCACTCCACCACGATCGGCGAACCGAACGTGCTGCGGGCGGTGTTCGGGGCGGCGCTGTACCTGACGCTGCTCTGCCTGTTCTCGGCGGGCGTCACCACGATGCTGCACAACCAGACGCTCGCGCTCGGCGTGCTGGTGCCGTTCTTCTTCCTGCTCTCGCCGATCCTCTCGGCGGTGCCGAAGGTCAAGACCCTGGCCCACTACTTCCCCGACTACGCGGGCTCCCGGATGCTGCTGGTGTACGAGCAGCACGGCCAGCCGTACGGGCCGTGGACCGGCTTCCTGATCTGCCTGGCCTGGACGGCGGCCGCGCTGGTCGGCGGCGCGCTGGTGCTCAAGAAGCGCGACGCGTAGCCGTCCCGGCGGCCCGGCCGTCAGTACCGCGGAGCGCCGCGGCCCCGCAGCAGGTTGGAGGCCCGGCGCTCCCGCGCTCCCCAGCAGGCGCGGTGCCAGTGCCGCCGGTCGTCCACGCCCGCGCCGTGCATCGGCCAGGCCACCACGTGGCCCGTCCCCGGCGGGATCTCCTGGTCGCAGCCCGGGCAGCGGTAGAACCGTCCGGCCGTCCCGGCGACCGTCTGGACCACCCAGTCGTCGCCCTGGTAGCTCTCGGTGCGGCGCAGCGAACCGCCGAGCGGGGCGGCCGGTTCTGCGCTCTCGTGGGGGGCGGCGCTCTTGATCCGGTTGCGGCGCGGCGACACGGCGGACTCCCTCTCCTGCTGGCCTCTGGGTCGTTCCAGCCTACGGCCGCCCGGGGCCCCGTACGGCCACTACCACGGCTCCGTCCGGCACTTCGGCGTTTTTGCCGAGATCCACCCGATCATCGGGGAAATTCGGGGTTCGGCGTGCCATTGGCACATGACATCCGATACCCACAGGGGGAGAAGGCGGGGCCCGCAGACCCTGCGCGCACCCGAGGAGGCCCCACGATGAGCAAGACCAGCGCCCGAGCCGAGAGCGGCCGGCCCGTCGGGGTCCGGTCACCCGCCCCCGGCCCGACGCTGACCTCCGTCCCCCCGGTGACGGCCGTCGCGGGCGAGCCGCTGCCGGCCACCCAGTGGGCCGGCGCGCTGCCGCCGGCCACCGGTCCGGTGCGGGTCGGCCTGTTCCTGCTGTCCGCGCAGTTCCCCGGGCAGAGCCACGGCGAGGCGCTGGAGCGCACCGTCCACTCCGCCGTCGAGGCCGAACGCGCGGGCCTGGACAGCGTCTGGCTGGCCGAGCACCACTTCGTGCCGTACGGGGTGTGCCCGGACGCCGCCACGCTGGCCGGGCTGCTGCTCGGCCGCACCCGCCGGATCGGCGTCGGCACGGCGGTCAGCGTGCTCTCCACCCACCACCCGGTGGGGCTCGGCGAGCAGGCCGCGCTGCTGCACCTCACCTCCGGCGGACGGTTCACGCTCGGGGTGGGCCGCGGCGGCCCGTGGATCGACCTGGACGTGTTCGGCGGCGGCGTGGACGCCTTCGAGAACGGCTTCCCGGAGCGGCTGGACCTGCTGCTGCGCTGGCTGCGCGGCTCCCGGGTGGGCGCGGACGGCCCGCAGTTCGCCTTCCCCGAGGTCGCGGTGGTGCCGCGGGCCACCGAGCCGGTGCGGCGGCCCGGCCTGAGCAGCTGGCTCGGCCTGGGCCAGCGGTCCGGCCCGGTGCGCTTCCCGCGCCAGCGCCGGGACGACGGGGGCCTCGGCGAGGAGCTCACCGCCTCCGGGCGGCCGGTGTCAGGACCGCCCGTGGTGGTCGCCTGCACCTCGCCGGGCGGGGTGCGGATGGCCGCCGAGCGCGGCCTGCCGATGCTGCTCGGCATGCACTCCGGGGACGACGACAAGCTGCGGATGCTGGAGCTGTACCGGTCCGCCTGGCTGGCCGCCGGGCGGTCCGAGGAGCAGCTGCGCCGGATCGGCCGCCGGCACGTCGCGGCCGGGGTGGCCCAGGTCGACGACCGCGCCGCGGCGGCCCGGTCCACGCTGCTGAACGCGATGCCCGGCTGGTTCGAGTACGGGCTCGGCGCCCACCGCACCGTGGACGGCCGCGAGCGCAGGATGCGCGACCCGCGCCAGTACACCGAGCTGCTCTGCGACCTGCACGCGGTGGGCACCCCGCGGCAGTGCGCCGACCGGCTGCTGGCCACCGCCGAACGCACCGGCATCCGGCGCTTCGCCCTGCTCGCCGAGGGCAGCGGCGACGAGGAGGCGACCCTGCACAACATCGCCCGGCTCGGCTCCGAGGTGCTGCCGCAACTGGGCTGAGCCCCGTACGGGTCACGGGCCCGGGCCGCCGCCCCTCCCCCCGCACCGGGGAACGGGGCGGCCGGCGCCGCGGCACCGCGGGAAGGCGATCAGCAGTCCCGCAGCTCCTCGGACTGGTTGAGCAGCTGCTCCCGGACCGAGGTGAAGCGGTCGTACCGCGCCGCGTTGGCCTCCGACGGCAGGAACACCGCGACCCGGTGACAGTTCTGGAACGCCAGCCGGACCCCGAAGTGGCGCTGCAGGGCGCCCCGGATGGCGTCGCTGGCGAGGGCGCGCAGCAGCTGGCCACGGGCCTGCTCGCTGGGCGGTGGCACCTGGTTGTCGGCGAAGTCGGTGCCGTCGACCTTCGCCTGGGCGACCAGCGAGCTGATCAGGTCCCAGGCGTACGGCAGCGAGACGCGGACGCAGTCGACGAATTCCCGCTCGTCGACCTCGCCCCGCTCGGCCTTCTCCAGCAGGGCCGGTGAGACGTCGAGCGACATGGATTCTCCTCTCGCGGTCCACCCGCGCGGCGCCCGGGTGGTCGTGCGTAGGTCAAGCTCACAGTGAGGGTGGTGGTTTCGCATGGGGCGTCCGGAACACCGAGGGACAGGGGTTTCCGGCGCCTTCGCGACGGCGGCGGCGCCACGGGACGTGACGTCCCGGACACCGAACGCGCTCACAACAGCGTGGCAGTCAACGGAGCGGCGGGCCCGTCATTCCTGTGGATTGCTTCGGAAACACAGTGCGGTGCACCAGATTGGCCGGATCCCGTCGGATCGTTCATCTGAAGTCTCCATCCCCGTTGACAGCGATCCCGCGAGCGTGTCGTCACACACCGTAGCGACCCGAGGGTGGGGGCGCCAGGCCTCGACGGGCGGTAGCCGGACCGCAGGACCTCAATGTTGGCCGGGTTCGCGCTTTCTTCACCCAGCCGTCGCGGAATCGCATCAACTGGCCCCGGTGGGCTAGCGTGGTCGACCGTGCGTCTCGTAATTGCCCGCTGCTCAGTCGACTATGCCGGTCGGCTCTCCGCCCATCTGCCCTCCGCCACCAGGCTGATCCTGGTCAAGGCCGACGGCAGCGTCAGCATCCACGCCGACGACCGCGCCTACAAGCCGCTCAACTGGATGTCCCCGCCGTGCGTCCTCAAGGAGGCCGACGGGGTCTGGACGGTGGAGAACAAGGCCGGCGAGAAGCTCATCATCACGCTGGAGGAGGTGCTGCACGACTCGTCCCACGAGCTCGGGGTCGACCCGGGCCTGATCAAGGACGGCGTGGAGGCACACCTCCAGGAGCTGCTCGCGGACCGGATGGAGGTGCTCGGTGCCGGCTGGTCGCTGATCCGCCGCGAGTACCCCACGGCGATCGGCCCGGTCGACATCCTCTGCCGCGACGCCGACGGCTCCACGGTGGCCGTCGAGATCAAGCGCCGCGGCGAGATCGACGGCGTCGAACAGCTCACCCGCTACCTCGAACTCCTCAACCGGGACCCGCTGCTGGCCCCGGTCAAGGGCGTCTTCGCCGCGCAGGAGATCAAGCCGCAGGCCCGCGTGCTGGCCACCGACCGCGGCATCGGCTGCGTGGTGCTGGACTACGACGAGCTGCGCGGCATCGACGACGACAAGCTCAAGCTGTTCTGACCGCTCACGGCGGGCTCGCGCTCGCCGTCCCGCTCGGGGCCGTCGGCGACCCTGACGTGGGCGGCGGCGAGCTCGCGGTGGACGCCGGGGCCGACGAGCTGTGGCCCGTCGTCGGCGGCTGCGAGGGCTGCCCCGTCTGCTGGGGCGGCGGCGACTGACCCGGCGGCTGGACCGGCGGCTGCGACTGGCCCGGTGCGGGCGGCTGCGACTGCTGCGGGGCCTGCGACTCGCCCGCCCCCGGCGAGGAGCTCGGCCTCCTGGTCGGCGAGGCGCTCGACGCGTGCGAGGCACTGCCGCTCGTGGACGGCTGCGCGCCGCTCCCCTGCCCCGCCGGGCTGCCCGGCCCGGCACCGGCCGTCCCCGGCCCGGTGCTGCCGGAGGGCTGCGGGAACGGCGCCTCCTGGGTGTCGCCGCCGCCGTCCATCCGGCCGCTGTACGGGTCCTTCCCCTTGACCTCGTCCGGCCCGCTGAAGCTCATCGCCACCGCCGTGCCGAGCACCCCCAGGGTCAGCACCGCTGTGGAGACCACGGCCGCCCGCCGCCGCCGGCTGGACTTCAGGCGGGCCGGCACCCGGGCCGCGATCTTGCGGATCACCGGGGCCCGGCCGGGCCCCGCCACGGCGGGCGCGGCGGCCGGCAGCTGCCGGCCCTCGGCGCGCAGCAGGTCGAGCATCCGGCCGACGGCGGCCACCCCGCGCTGGTCGCCCGCGGCGGCCCGCAGGGTGAGCGCGGTCTCCAGTTCGGCGATGGCCCGGGAGGGCTGCTGGAGGCAGATCGCGTGCACGCCCGCCTCGTGGTGGAACCAGGCCTGGTCGACCGCCGAACCGGTCTGGCGGGCCGCCTCCAGACCGAGCTGGAGCACCCGCTCCCAGGCGCCCCAGCGCAGCGACAGCGCCAGCGCGGGCGCCGCCGCACGGGCGAGCCGGACCACCGCGTCGTGCCGCCCGGCGGTGCGGTCGGCGAGCAGCACCCCGATCATCACCTCGGCCTCGGCGGCGATCTGCTCCAGCGTCACCGAGCTGTGCCCGACCCACCAGGCGAAGTGCTGGGCGGCGCCGTCGACGCAGCCGCGGGCCGGCCAGTGCGGGGCGAGCAGGTCCTGCGCGCCGGCGGTCAGCCGGTGGTGCCCGCCGATGGACACCGCCAGTCCGGCGTCGGCGAGTTCGGCGAGCGCGGCCTCGCCCTGCCCGACGTCGATCAGCGCCGGCAGGTGCGGCGCGGTGGGGCACTCGCCGCCGAGCGCGACGGCGAGCCGCAGCACGGCCTGCGCGGGCTCGCTCAGCCCCTCGGCGAGCCGCACCGCGGGCGAGGCGGTCTCCGCCACCGAGGGCAGCGGGACGGTGCGGCGCAGCGCGTCCTCCCGGATCGCCGGGTCCGGGTCGTGGACGGGCCCCTCGACGGCGCCGAAGACGTCCATCCGGTCGTCCTCGGCGGCGACCAGCGCGTCCACCGCGACGTCCCGCTGGCGCAGCAGGGCGGCGGCCTGGACGAAGCGCAGCGGCAGGCCCTCGGACTCGAACCAGAGGTCCACCGCCCAGGCCTTCTCGTCGACGTCCAGCGGCCGCCCGGCCAGCCGGGCGGTGAGGGCGAGGCAGGCGGAGCGGGAGAGCCCGGCCACCAGGTGGTCCTGGAGCCGGGAGCCGGCCGGCAGCGGCGGGCCGTCCGGAGCGGCGGAAATCAGGAAGGCGCAGCCGGGGGCGGCGGCGAGCAGCTGCTCCAGCTCGGCGCCCGCGGGCTCGGCGGAGTCGATCACCACGATCGCGCCGACCTCGGCGAGGTGGGCGGCCAGCTGCCCGGGGTCGGGGCGGTAGCCGGGGGCGTGGTGGGTGGCCGCGAAGAGGTCCTGGAGCAGGTCGGGAAGGGTCCGGCGGTGGCCGCAGAGCTGCACCACTCCACCGGGGGCGAGGTCGGCGGCGGCCTCGGCGACGGCCGACAGCAGCGCGCTGCGGCCCGAGCCGGCCTGGCCGACCAGGCGTATCGAGCGGCCCTCGGAGAGCAGGCCGAGCAGTTCGACGACGTCGACCTCGCGGTCCAGCATCGGCAGGTCGGCGGGCCCGGCGCCGAGCGCGAGCGGACCGACCGCGCGGCCGACGCCGCCGACCGGACCGCGGGCGGGCTCGCTGCGTCCGGTCCGGCGCGGACGCGGACGCCACTCCTCGGGACAGGTCCTGGCCTCGGAGCCGTCCGGTGCGCCGACGCCCACCAGCAGGCCGCCGGAGACCAGTTCACCGCCACGGGTGCGGACGGCCTCCTGCCGGAACTCACCGGATGGCTGTGACACGTTCTGCTCCGCATCGTGCTCGGCCGTCGGCGCCCCGCGCCGCCCGGCTGACGTCCCGCTCGCGGCCGCGGCCGGGCTGGAGGCAGCCCCGGCGGCCGTCTTCTGACGGGCAGACTCTTGCACATCCGGCCCCGACCGTGCAGAGCGGTCCGTGGCTGACGACCGGTCGGCGGCGCTGACCAGGGGCGTTGCGCGGGCGGGGTCGGACGTACGCGGGCGTGCGGTCCGGCGCGCGGAGCAACCGGGTCTAGGGCGTGTCTTCAAACTCCCGTCGTTCGCCCGGAGGGTGGGCGGGGCGGCGTTGGGGTGCGTGCATCGCAAGGCGGAGGAGGGAGCCACTGCGGAGCATTGGCGACCGACGACAACGCGGCGAGGTGCGTGCACCGGCGTCGGCCCGCAGACGCGAGTTTGAAGACACGCCCTAGAGCGCGACCCCGTGCGCCTCGGCGACGCCCGCGGCGCCGTCGACGGCCAGGATGCGGTGCAGCTTGGTGGCCACCAGCAGCCGCTGGAGCTGGGCCGGGACGGAGCGCAGCACCAGGCGGCGGCCGATCCGGCCGGCCCGCCGGTGGGTGCCCATGATCACGCCGAGCCCGGTGGCGTCCCAGAACTCCAGCCGGGCGAGGTCGAGCACGAGGTCGCCGAGGCCGCCGTCCACGGCCTGGTGCAACCGGACCCGCGCGTCGGCGGCGGTGCGCACGTCGAGGCGGCCTTCGATGGCCAGCGCCGTGTGGTCGCCGGTGATGCGCATGCTCTCCTCCTTCGCCTGGACGGCCTGGTGCGGGGCGGGTCCGCCCCGGCCGTGCCGGGTACGGGAGCGGGGGGTTCGTCCGGGCGGGCCGCAGCCCCTCACCCGGCCCCGGGCGGAATGCCGGGTTCCCTCATCTGACGGTGAACCGGCTCCGCAGGTTGCTGGTTCCGGCCAGATCTGAAGCAACTTCACCCGTCCGAGGGAATATACGCAGGTCGGCCCCACACCTACGCTCGATTACCGCCCAAATCACCCGTCTGCGGCACGCTGCGTGAGGAAACTCACCCGGCCCGGCGGAGCGGGCCGTACGATGCTCCGATCGCACGGCCCGCCGGTCGTTCAGCCCCGCCGGCTCACTTGCCCTCGTACGGGTAGAAGCCGCGGCCGCTCTTGCGTCCCAGGTCACCGGCGGTGACCATGCGGGCCATGATCTCCGGCGCGGCGAACTTCTCGTCCTGGGTCTCGTCGTAGATGTTGCGGGCGGCGTGCAGCAGGATGTCCACGCCGGTCAGGTCGGCGGTCTGGAGCGGGCCCATCGCGTGGCCGAAACCGAGCCGGCAGGCGGTGTCGATGTCCTCGGCGGTGGCCACGCCCGACTCGTACAGGCTGGCGGCCTCGACGACCAGCGCGGTGATCAGGCGGGTGGTCACGAAGCCGGCCACGTCGCGGTTGACCACCACGACCTCCTTGCCGACGCCCTCGGCGTAGGCGCGGGCGGTGGCCAGCGTCTCGTCGCTGGTCTTGTAGCCGCGGACCAGCTCGACCAGCTTCATCATCGGGACCGGCGAGAAGAAGTGGACGCCGACGACCGACTCCGGGCGCTCCGTGGCGGCGGCGATCCGGGTGATCGGGATGGCGGAGGTGTTGGAGGCCAGCACGGCGCCGTCCTTGGCGAGCTTGTCGAGCTCGCGGAAGACGCCCTCCTTGACCTCCAGCTTCTCGAACACGGCCTCGACCACGATGTCGGCCTCGGCGACGGCGCCCAGGTCGGTGGTGGTGGTGATCCGGCCCAGCGCGGCCTCGGCGTCCTCGGCGCTCAGCCTGCCCTTGGCGACGAACTTCCCGTACGAGGCGCGGATGCCCGCCAGGCCCCGCTGGAGCGCCTCCTCGGTGACGTCCCGCAGCACCACCGAGTGGCCGGCCTGCGCGGACACCTGGGCGATGCCGGCGCCCATCAGGCCGGCACCGATCACGGCGATCTGCTTGCTGGACGCATTGCTCATGGCTGGGTCTCCCGATGCCGTCGCCGCCCTGCGGGCGGGCCCTGAAGGCGGCTCAGGACAGGGGTCACCCGCCGTAGGAGCCGCATCGCTCTGGCCGGACTCTAATGCCCAAATCCCCCGTGCAATAGCAATCGGGAGTGTGATCTGCAACCGACCTGGTCGGTCGCCCAAGAAGGCGACCGGAGGGCGACAAGAGGGTGATCAGATGGTCAGCCCGAGGTCCTGGGCCAGGATCGCCGCCTGCACCCGGCTGCGCAGCCGCAGCTTCGCCAGGATGCGGCTGACGTGCGTCTTGGTGGTCGCCTCCGCCATCTCCAGCCGGGCCGCGATCTCCCCGTTGGACATCCCGGAGCCGATGCAGGCCAGCACCTCCCGCTCGCGGCCGGTCAGCGCCCCCACCGCCGCCCGGGCCTCCGGTCCGACCGCCCGCTCGGGGCGGGCGAAGGCCCCGATCAGACGCTTGGTCACCGAGGGCGCCAGCATGCCGTCCCCGCGCGCCACCGTACGGATGCCCTCGACCAGGGTGTCCGCCTCCAGGTCCTTGAGCAGGAAGCCGGACGCCCCGGCCCGCAGCGCGCCGTAGACGTACTCGTCCAGGTCGAAGGTGGTCAGCACGAGCACCTGCCCGGCCCCGGCGGCGACCACCTCGCGGGTCGCCGAGACGCCGTCCAGCCGGGGCATCTGCACGTCCATCAGCACCACGTCCGGCCGCAGCTCCAGCGCCAGCCGGACGGCCTCCTCGCCGTCGGCGGCCTGCCCGACCACCTCGAACCCCGGCTCGGCGCGCAGGATCATCACCAGCGCCGCCCGCACCGCCGCCTGGTCCTCGGCCACCAGTACCCGGATCGTCATGCCCGCCCCTCGTTCCCCTGGGCGCGCGGCAGCACCGCGCGCACCCTCCAGTACCCGTCCCGCGGCCCGGCCTCGAAGCTGCCGCCGAGCAGCCCGGCCCGTTCCGCCATGCCCACCAGCCCCGCCCGGGCGCCGGGCAGCCCGCGGCCCGGCCCGCCCCGGTACGGGCTGTCGACGGCGATCCGCAGCTCCTCGGGCGCGAACTCCAGCCGCAGGCTGACCAGTCCGGGCCCGGCGTGCTTGAGCGCGTTGGTCAGCGACTCCTGGACGATCCGGTACGCGGCCAGCCCGACCGGCACCGGCAGGTCGCCGCGCTCGCCGGACTCGGACAGCTCGAAGTCCAGCCCGACGTCCTGGCCGGCCGCCCGGGCCTTGGCCAGCAGGGCGTCCACCGCGGCCAGGTCGGGCGCCGCGTAGGACTCGTCCACCTCTCCCCCGCCGCTGTCCCGGAGCAGCCCGATCATGCGTCGCATTTCGGCCAATCCCTGGACGCTGTTCTCCCGGATCACCGCCAGCACCTCCACCAGCGGATCGTCCTCGGGCAGGCTCCGGCGCCGGGCCACCGACTGGGCGCCGGTGGCGTGGATCGCGATCGCCGACAGGTGGTTGGCCACCACGTCGTGCAACTCCCGTGCCATCCGGGCCCGTTCAGCGCCGATCGCCTCGCGCCGGTCCATCTCCGAGAGCAGCGCGGTCTGTTCGGCCCGCAGCCGCTCGGTCTCCGCCTCCTCCCGGTGCTTGCGCACCACGTCCCCGGTCCACACCGGGGCCAGGAAGACCAGCGAGCTGACCACCACCACCAGCAGCGCGCCGGACGTCCCGCCGTAGATCGCCGCGAGGGTGGAGAGCGCCAGCACGGTGGCCCCGCCGCTCAGGTGCAGCACCCGGGACATCCGCGGGGTGCCGTAGATCACCGCCGCGTACAGCAGGTCGGTGTACATGATCAGCGTCGCCAGCAGGCTGCCCGCGAACAGGCTGCCCGCGAAGGCCAGCCCGCCCAGCGACACCGCGAGCACCGGCCTGGTCCGGCGCACCAGCTCCAGCCCCGCCAGCACCACCAGCGGCAGCACCACCGCCCACAGCGGCACCCGGTCGGCCCGGTCGTACACCTTGAAGACGATCAGCACCGAACCGCCGAGCAGCCCGCAGAGGGCGATCAGCTGGTCCTGCCGGAGCGGGGAGAGGGCGGGGAACGGGAGGGGCACGTTCCCATCTCACCACCCCCGGCGGCCGGCCCGGCTCCGGTCCGCGGAGGAGCCCGCTACATCGAAAGGTGCAGGCCGCTACGGCACCGCGCGACGACGACAGCGGCACGCCCGCGCACCAGGCTGGAAGCACCGCCGAAACACCCGGGAGCAGAACGTGATCGTCACCCTCATCGTCGCGGCCGAGATCTCCTTCTGGATCCTGCTCGGCCTCGGCCTCGCCACCCGCTACCTGCTCCGGTGGCGCCGCACCAGCACCGCGCTGCTGGTCGGTCTGCCACTGGTCGACCTCACCCTCTACGCCCTCACCGTCCTCGACCTGCGCGGCGGCTCCACCGCGAGCTGGACGCACGCCCTGGCCGCGAGCTACGCGGGCTTCTCGATCGGCTACGGCCCCTCGCTGGTCCGCTGGGCCGACCGGCACTTCCTGCACCGCTTCGCCGGCGGCCCCAAGCCGCTGCCCTCGCCCAAGTACGGGCCCGAGCGGACCAGGTACGAGTGGCAGATCGCCGGCCGGACCGTCGTGTCCGCCGCCGTCACGCTGAGCCTGATCACCCTGCTCGTCCCGCTCTCCGCGGGCTCCGCCCACTTCGGCACCTTCCTCCAGTGGTACCTCAAGCTGGGCATCGCCGCCGTGGTCAACGTGATCGTGGCCGGCTGCTACTCGCTCTGGCCCAAGCAGCCACCGGCCGGCGTGCTGGTCGAGGACGGCCGGGTGGTCACCGGGAAGACCCTCGCCGGGACCACCCCCGGCGGCACGCCCGCCGACCGGCCCTGAACCGTCGAGGGCCCGTCCCCGGACCCCCACGGGGGAGGAGTCCGGGGACGGGCCCTCGTCGCGTTCTAGCGGTTCTCGCCCGGGACCCAGAGCACGTCGCCGCGCTCCTTGTTGGCCACCCGGGCCAGGATGAACAGCAGGTCGGACAGCCGGTTGAGGTACTTCGCGGTCAGCGGGTTGACGCTGTCGCCGTGCTCCGCGATCGCCGACCAGGTGGAGCGCTCGGCCCGCCGGACCACCGTGCAGGCCAGGTGCAGGTGGGCCGCCCCGGCCGTGCCGCCGGGCAGGATGAAGCTGCGCAGCTTCTCCACCCGCGCCAGGTAGTCGTCGCAGTCCGCCTCCAGCCGGTCGATGTAGGACTGCAGCACCCGCAGCGGCGGGTACTTCGGGTCCTCCACCACCGGGGTGGACAGGTCGGCGCCGACGTCGAACAGGTCGTTCTGGACCCGGACGAGCACCGCCGTCATGTCCTCCGGCAGCTCCCCCACGGCGAGGGCCACCCCGATCGCCGCGTTCGCCTCGTTGGCGTCCGCGTACGCGATCAGTCTCGGATCGGTCTTGCTGGTCCGGCTCATGTCGCCGAGCGCGGTGGTGCCGTCATCGCCGGTACGGGTGTAGATGCGCGTCAGATTGACCATGCGGCCAGCGTAGCCGCCGGGTTAGGCGACGTTAACCCCGCCTGGAGAGGCCGCTACGCGACGTTCACCCTCTGCCCGGGCGGGGCCGCCTCCAGCCAGGCCAGGAAGCCGGTCAGCGCGTCCTCGCTCATCGCCAGTTCCAGCGGCGCCCCGTTGTGCAGGCAGCGCAGCACCACCGAGCCGGACAGCAGCGCCAGTTCCTCCTGGCCCTCCGGGTAGCGCCGGCCGAGCACCTCGATCTCCCGGCGCGGAAGCATCTTGCGCGGGCGCGGGGCGTACGAGAAGACCCGGAACCACTCGATCGAGTCACCGCTGTAGCGGCCGATACCAAAAACCCACCCCTTGCCGTCGGTCGGGGGGACCGGGGCTGAGGTGGGTTTGCCGTTCTCGTCGAGGTCGGGCTGCGTCGAGGCGTCGGCGGGCATTTTGAGCCGGTAACTGCAGTCGAAGGTGCCGCCGACCCGCTGGATCAGGCGGCGTCGGACGGCGAAGGCCATCAGCCCGATCACTCCCAGGGCCACGACCGCCGCACACACCACAAGCGCGAGGACCATGCTCACCTACCTCCTCGCTACCCGCGTTCCCCGTAACGGTCGTATCAAGCGACCGCGCTGACCTACCAACTACGACGACAGTCCCGGGGTCACGCTCGCGCGTCCCCGGGACCGTCGGTCGACCCCGCTAAACCGGGGTCCGGCGCACTCAGGCGTGGGCCTTGAGGCCGCGCGCCGCGAACAGACGGACCTCGGCGCGCCGCTCGGCGTGCTCGTCCAGGCCCGACTTGGCCTTCTCCAGTGCGCGCTCGGCACGCGCGACGTCGATCTCGTCCGCCAGCTCGGCGATCTCCGCGAGCAGAGACAGCTTGTTGTCGGCGAAGGAGATGAAGCCGCCGTGCACCGCGGCGATCACGGTGCCGCCGTCCACCGTGCGGATGGTGACGGGACCGGTCTCCAGCACGCTCAGCACCGGGGTGTGGCCCGGCATGATGCCGGTGTCACCGGAGGCCGTACGGGCGACGACGATGGTGGCCGCACCGGACCACACCTTGCGGTCGGCTGCGACCAGCTCGACGTGCAGCTCAGCCAACGTGGGCTCCTAGGCTCATGCAACGCCCGATTACTCGGGAGTTTCGGTAAGAATAACGGCCCCGCGCCTCCGGCATGAAACCGGCGGCACGGATTTGACCGGAATCACAGCCGATGCGACGCGAGGGGTGGGTCCCAGGGCTGGGGCCCACCCCTCACGGTCACGCTCAGCTGCTACCGGCCGCGATTACTTCTTCGCCAGCTCGGCGGCGTTCTTCTCGAGGTCCTCGATGCCACCGCACATGAAGAAGGCCTGCTCCGGGACGGAGTCGTACTTGCCGTCCGCGATCGCGTTGAAGGCCTCGATGGTCTCCGACAGCGGCACGGTCGAACCCTCGACACCGGTGAACTGCTTCGCCACGTAGGTGTTCTGCGAGAGGAAGCGCTCGATGCGACGGGCACGGTGCACCGTGATCTTGTCCTCTTCGGACAGCTCGTCGATACCGAGGATCGCGATGATGTCCTGGAGGTCCTTGTACTTCTGCAGGATCCCCTTGATACGGATGGCCGTGTCGTAGTGGGTCTGCGCGATGTACCGCGGGTCGAGGATGCGGGACGTGGAGTCCAGCGGGTCGACGGCCGGGTAGATGCCCTTCTCCGAGATCGGGCGCGACAGAACGGTCGTCGCGTCCAGGTGGGCGAAGGTGGTGGCCGGCGCCGGGTCGGTCAGGTCGTCCGCGGGGACGTAGATCGCCTGCATCGAGGTGATCGAGTGACCGCGGGTCGAGGTGATGCGCTCCTGGAGGAGGCCCATCTCGTCGGCCAGGTTCGGCTGGTAGCCCACCGCGGAGGGCATGCGGCCGAGCAGGGTCGACACCTCGGAACCGGCCTGGGTGAACCGGAAGATGTTGTCGATGAAGAGGAGCACGTCCTGCTTCTCGACGTCACGGAAGTACTCCGCCATGGTCAGCGCGGACAGCGCGACCCGCAGACGGGTGCCCGGCGGCTCGTCCATCTGGCCGAAGACCAGCGCGGTCTTGTCCAGAACGCCCGAGTCGACCATCTCGTCGATGAGGTCGTTGCCCTCACGGGTGCGCTCGCCGACACCGGCGAACACCGACACACCACCGAAGTTCTCGGCGACGCGGTAGATCATCTCCTGGATCAGAACGGTCTTGCCGACACCGGCACCACCGAACAGACCGATCTTGCCACCCGTGACGTACGGGGTGAGCAGGTCGATGACCTTGATACCGGTCTCGAACATCTCGGTCTTGGACTCGAGGTCCTTGAACTCGGGAGCCTTGCGGTGGATCGGCCAGCGGACCTCGACCTGCTTGTCGAACTCCGCCTTGTCGACGTTCAGCACGTCACCGAGGGCGTTGAACACCTTGCCCTTGGTGATCTGGCCGACCGGGACGGAGATCGCCGCACCGGTGTCGGAGACCTGCGAACCGCGGACCAGGCCGTCGGTCGGCTGCATCGAGATGCCGCGGACCATGCCGTCGCCGAGGTGCTGGGCGACCTCGAGGGTCAGGATCTTCTTGCCCGTGCCGTCGGGGTTGTCCACCTCGACGTGCAGGGCGTTGTACATGTCCGGAATCGCGTCGACGGGGAACTCCACGTCGACGACCGGGCCGATGACCCGCGCGACGCGGCCCGTCGCCGTGGTCGGCTCAACAGTGGTGGTCATACTCATTCGCTCCCGCGGCTAGCGTCGGCGAGGGCGTTGGCGCCGCCGACGATCTCGCTGATTTCCTGGGTGATCTCGGCCTGACGGGCCGAGTTGGCAAGCCGCGTGAGCGACTTGATGAGCTCGCCGGCGTTGTCCGTCGCGCTCTTCATCGCGCGGCGGCGGGCGGCGTGCTCGGAAGCGGCCGACTGCAGCAGCGCGTTGTAGATCCGGCTCTCGACGTACCGCGGCAGGAGCGCGTCCAGGACGCCCTCCGCCGACGGCTCGAAGTCGTACAGCGGGAAGATCTCCGACTTGGCCGGCGACTGGTCGCTGAGCTGGACCTCGTCCAGCTTCAGCGGCAGCAGCCGCGCCTCGACCGCGTTCTGCGTCAGCATCGACACGAACTCGGTGGAGACCAGGTGCAGCTCGTCCACGCCGCCGGTCTCGGCCGTGAAGGCCTCGATCAGGTCGGCCGCCACGGTCTTCGCGTCACCGTAGGTCGGCTTGTCCGAGAACCCCGTCCACGAGTCCGCCACCGTCAGGCCGCGGAACGTGTAGTACGAGACGCCCTTGCGGCCGATGATGTACGTCACCACGTCCTTGCCCTCGGACCGCAGGCGCTCGCTGAGCACCTGGGCGGCCTTGATGGCGTTGGTCGAGTAGCCGCCCGCCAGGCCGCGGTCCGCCGTGATCAGCAGGACCGCGGCGCGCTTGGCGGCCGGGTTCTCGGTGGTGAGCGGGTGCTTGGCGTTGGACCGGGTGGCCACCGCCGTCACCGCCCGGGTGAGCTCATCGGCGTACGGAGTGGAGGCGGCCACCGCGCGCTGCGCCTTGACGATGCGCGACGCGGAGATCATCTCCATCGCCTTGGTGATCTTCTTCGTCGCGGTGACAGAGCGGATCCGGCGCTTGTAGACCCGAAGCTGTGCTCCCATGGGTCGTTACGTCCTTTCCCTCGCTACCGGACTCAGGCCTGCTCGGAGAGCAGCTTGCCGTCAGCGGTCTGGTACCCCTGCTTGAAGGCCTCGACGGCGCTGGTCAGCGCGTCGACGGTGCCGTCGGCCAGCAGGCCGGTCTCCACGATGCCGGCCAGCAGGTCCTTGTGCTGGAGGCGGACGTGGTCCAGGAACTCGCGCTCGAAGCGGCGGATCTCGGCGACCGGGACGTCGTCCAGCTTGCCGGTGGTGCCGGCCCAGATGGAGACGACCTGCTCCTCGACCGGGAACGGCTGGTACTGGCCCTGCTTCAGCAGCTCGACCATGCGCGCACCGCGCTCCAGCTGGGCCTTGGAGGCCGCGTCCAGGTCGGAACCGAAGGCGGCGAAGGCCTCCAGCTCACGGTACTGGGCGAGGTCCAGACGCAGGCGGCCGGCGACCGAGCGCATGGCCTTGATCTGGGCGGAGCCACCGACGCGGGAGACCGAGATACCGACGTTCACGGCCGGGCGGATGCCGGCGTTGAACAGGTCGGACTCCAGGAAGCACTGGCCGTCGGTGATGGAGATGACGTTGGTCGGGATGTACGCCGAGACGTCGTTGGCCTTGGTCTCGATGATCGGCAGACCGGTCATCGAGCCGCCGCCCAAGGCGTCGTTCAGCTTCGCGCAGCGCTCCAGCAGGCGGGAGTGCAGGTAGAAGACGTCACCCGGGTAGGCCTCGCGGCCCGGCGGGCGGCGCAGCAGCAGGGAGACGGAACGGTAGGCCTCGGCCTGCTTCGACAGGTCGTCGAAGATGATCAGGACGTGCTTGCCGTCGTACATCCACTCCTGGCCGATGGCCGAACCGGTGTACGGGGCGAGGTACTTGAAGCCGGCCGGGTCGGAGGCGGGAGCGGCCACGATGGTGGTGTACTCCAGCGCGCCGGCCTCCTCCAGGGCGCCGCGGACGGACGCGATGGTGGAGCCCTTCTGGCCCACGGCGACGTAGATGCAGCGGACCTGCTTCTCCGGGTCGCCCGAGCGCCAGTTGTCACGCTGGTTGATGATCGTGTCGACGGCCACCGCGGTCTTGCCGGTCTGGCGGTCGCCGATGATCAGCTGGCGCTGGCCGCGGCCGATCGGGGTCATCGCGTCGATGGCCTTGATACCGGTCTGCAGCGGCTGCTTGACCGACTTGCGGGCCATGACGCCGGGGGCCTGCAGCTCCAGGGCACGGCGACCGGTGGCGGCGATGTCGCCCAGGCCGTCGATCGGGTTGCCCAGCGGGTCCACGACGCGGCCGAGGTAGCCGTCGCCGACCGGAACCGAGAGGACCTCGCCGGTGCGGCGCACGGTCTGGCCCTCTTCGATGCCGCCGAACTCACCGAGGACGACGACACCGATCTCGCGGGTGTCGAGGTTCAGCGCGAGGCCGAGCGTGCCGTCCTCGAACTTCAGCAGCTCGTTCGCCATGACCGAGGGCAGGCCCTCGACATGCGCGATGCCGTCCGCCGCGTCAGTGACCTTGCCGACCTCTTCCACAGAAGCGGCGTCCGGCTGGTACGACTGGACAAAGTCGGCCAGCGCGTCCCGGATCTCCTCCGGACGGATCGTAAGCTCCGCCATCAGGCTTCCCTGCTCTCCTAGTTTGCGATCCTCGGCCCGCCATTGAGGGCCGCAAGTATTCGACTCTCGGCCGGGTCTTCCGAACCGGCCGTACGATGTGCCGGCTCCTTGGGGAGCCGGTTTCCCGACCGAGGGTCGGATGTGCTGCTTGGGTGCTCAGCCTTCGAGCGACTGGCGAGCGCCCTCGAGGCGGCTCGACACGGTGCCGTTGATGATCTCGTCGCCGATCTGCACCCGGACGCCGCCGACGACCTCGGGGTCGACGTCGATGTTCAGGTGGACCTGGCGGCCGTACATCCGGGCCAGAGCACCGGACAGGCGCTCCTTCTGGGTGTCCGACAGCGGCACCGCGGTGGTGACCAGGGCCACCACGCGGCCGCGGCGCGCGGCGGCGAGCTTCGAGTAGGACTCAAGGCCCTGCTCCAGGCTACGGCCACGCGGCACGTTGACGAGGGCGGTGACCAGCCGGACGGTACCGGCGTTGGCGCGGCCGCCGAGCAGCTTGCCGATCAGCCCGGCCTTCGCGACGGCACCGGCCTTCGGCTCGGTCAGCGCGGCGCGCAGCTCGTGCGAGCCGCTCACCACCCGGCCGAAGCGGAAGAGCTCGTCCTCGACGTCGTCCAGGGCGCCGGCCTTGTCCGCGGCGATGATCTCCGCGTAGGCGGCGAGCTCCTCGGTCGCGTCCACCAGGTCGCGCGAGCCCGACCAGCGGGAGCGGACCAGGCCGGAGACCAGGTCGACGGCCTCGCCGGAGACCTGGCCGGTCAGCAGCGAGGTGACCAGCTGGGCCTTGTCCTGGCCCGACCGCGAGGGGTCGGTCAGGACGCGGCGCAGCGACACCTCGCGGTCCAGCACGGCCGTGACGGCGGTGAGCTCCTCGGCGAGCTTGGCCGCGTCCACCGAGGTGGAGTCGGTCAGGCTCTCCAGGTTCTGCCGGCCGGCGACGAGGGCCTCACGGCTGGCGCCGATCACTTGGCCGCACCCTGAGCAACGGCGGCCTTGGCCTCCAGCTCGTCCAGGAAGCGGTCGATGACACCGCTCTGCCGGGTGTGGTCCTCGAGGGACTCACCCACGATGCGGGACGCCAGCTGGGTGGCCAGCGAGCCCACGTCCTGACGCAGGGCGGCAGTGGCCTGCTTCTTGTCCGCCTCGATCTGGGCGTGACCGGCGGCGACGATGGCCTCGCGCTGGCGCTGGCCCTCCTCGCGCATCTCGGCGAGCTGGGCGGCACCCTGCTCGCGAGCCTGCTCGACGATGCGGGCAGCCTCGTGGCGCGCCTCGGCGAGCTCGGCGCGGTACTGCTCAAGCAGGGCCTGGGCCTCCACCTGGGCGGCCTCGGCGCGCTCCATCCCGCCCTCGATCGCGTCCCGGCGCTCCGACAGCACCTTCTCGATGCTGGGGAGGAGCTTCTTGCCGAGCAGACCGAAGACGATGAAGAAGCAGAGCAGGCCGATGATGATCTCGGGCCACGCGGGGAGGAGAGGGTTCATCTTCTCCTCGGCCGCGAGCTGGACGATCGCCATGCTCATATCTGGACCTTCCTCAGAAAGGGTCTACGGCGGGATTACTTGTTGCCGAAGACGAACGGCATGACGATGCCGATGAGGGCGAGCGCCTCGGTCAGCGCGAAGCCGATGAACATGTTGGAACGGATGAGACCGGCAGCCTCGGGCTGGCGGGCCATGGCCTGGACACCGTTACCGAAGATCAGACCGACGCCGATGCCGGGGCCGATGGCGGCGAGGCCGTAGCCCAGGGAGGCGACGGAACCGTAGACAGTGCCCTCAGCGAGGATGCTCATTGACGTTGTCCTTTGCAGGGTGGTGAACCGGTGGTGATTGGCCACCGGGCGATCCGGGACGGGAAGTGGTTCTCGGCGGGGCCGGGGCCCCGGGGCTCAGTGCGCCTCTTCCAGGGCACCGGCGATGTAGCTGCTGGCCAGCATCACGAAGATGTAGGCCTGCAGGAACTGGACCAGCAGCTCGAAGGCGGTCAGGCCGACGGCCACGATGAACGAGGCCGAGCCGTACAGCGCGCCCAGGGACGGGCTGAGCAGGTACCAGGAGGCGATGGAGAACATCACGATCAGCAGGTGGCCGGCGAACATGTTCGCGAAGGCTCGGACCGCGAGCGTGAAGGGGCGCACGAAGATGTTCGAGAAGAACTCGATCGGCACCAGGATGAACATGACCCAGCCGGGGATGCCCGACGGCCAGCAGAGGTTCTTGAGACCGCCGACGAAGCCGTGCTTCTTGAAGGTCAGCGTCATGTAGGTGATCCACACGACCGCAGCGAGGCCGGCCGGGAACGCGATCGCCGCCGACACCGGGAACTGTGCGAACGGGATGATCGACATGATGTTCATCAACCAGATGAAGAAGAACATCGAGACCAGCATCGGGACGTACTTCTCGCCCTTCTTGCCGATCGTCTCCAGCACGATGGAGCGCTTGACGAAGTCGTAGCCGATCTCACCGACCAGCTGCAGCTTGCCGGGGACGAGGCGCGGCTTGGCGAAGGCGGCCCAGAAGAACACGACGACCAGGAGCGCGACGATGATCGACAGCAGCATCGGCTTGTTGAACTCGATGCTGCCGATCGAGAAGATCGGCTTGAACTGGAACTCGTTCAGACCCGGGGCCGGGAAGCCACAGCCAGCGTCCCCGAAGTGGCAACTGCCTGAGGCGAGGGACGTGAGTTCAGCACTCACCGCGGACTCCTTCGTCGTGACGCATGGTTACGGCAACCTCGGTGTGTCGGCGTGGCCTGCGACCACGGAGCGGCACTGGAACTTGATGGGTTTCTCGCCGACCCCGCGCGCCGGTGCACGGCACCACAGCGGGATCATCGAAGACTGCGCGGATCAGGGGGGCGATCCGTCCGCTCTCCGGACAGACCAGGCCTCTTCCCGTACTCCGTTGTTGCGACGGACGATAGCAGCCCGTCAGTGCGGCATAAACACCGCCCCCCTCGTTGGGGGGACAGTTGGGCCTCGTCACTGTTGACGCCCCTTGTCGGAGGGCTTGTCGCCCTTCTTTTCGGAGGCGTCGGGGTCGACGTAGAAGGTTTTGGCCTTGAGCGCACCGCGCACCTGGAAGCCCGTCCAGATCAGGGCGCAGCCGAGCAGGGTGAACGCGAAGGCCTGCCGGTTGAACAGCTCGGTGTCCTTGAAGACCGCGAGCACGATGCCGACCAGCAGGATCTGCGTGGTGTACACCAGCAGCGCCGCGGCCATCATGATCTGCGGGTTCGACCTGGTCAGCCGGTCGAGCGCGACCTGGCCGAAGCTGAAGAAGGCCATCACGAGGAGCGCGCCGAAGAGGGCGCCGAGCAGCCCCTTCCCACCGGCAACGGCAAAGGAGATCACCATGGCGATGATTCCGGCGACCGCAGTGGGAATCGCGGCGCCTCGGAGGATCCGGGCGTCGGTGGACGGCATGTCGGCAGCTCCGGCGGCATGTCGATGTGGCGGGGGACGGGCACTGCGGTGGCGGGTGACACCGGACCGAGGCATCGCCGCGGGCCGCCATGTGAGCGACGGGCCCGGTGAGGGAGACCGACAGGGACGGAAGTCATCCACCTGTCAGGTCTTTCGGCGTGTTCTCGATACTCGTGAACGGTATCACAAACTATTTGATGAGAGCTTTACCATGAATGTGTGGCACCTGTCACACCAACGGCGCAACGATTCCGCCGTTCGGGTGACGGCCACCTGTCGTGGCATCAACTCCCTTGTCAGTGGCGGCCGGTGGCCTTGGGGTGGGAGCCGACCGCGGTGGAGCCCACGCCGGACTCCCGCCCGGCTTCACCCAGGAGTTCCTTGTCCTTGGCCGACAGTTCAGCCATCGGACCGCTCTGCTGCCGGCGGTAGCGCGGGGGGACGAAGGACTGCACCGCCCGCGGGGCGCGCGGCCGGAACCGCGGGGTGAGCAGCACCACCAGGCCGACCAGGCAGAGCCCGGCGAGCGTCAGGACGACGGTGCGGCCGGTGTTGGTCACCGAGAAGGCGACCGAGCCGAAGGCGATCAGCGCGGCCCAGAAGTACATGATCATCACGGCGCGGCTGTGCGAGTGCCCCACCTGGAGCAGCCGGTGGTGCAGGTGGCGCTTGTCCGCGGCGAACGGGGACTGGCCCGCCCAGGTGCGGCGCACCACCGCGAGCAGCAGGTCGGCCAGCGGCAGCGCGATGACCGTCAGCGGCAGCAGCAGCGGGATGTAGATCGGCACCAGGGCGTGCACGGCGGCGGTCTGCGAACCGGCCTCGTTGCTGATCAGGTCCGGGTCGACCCGGCCGGTGATGGAGATCGCGGCGACGGCCAGCATCAGGCCCAGCATCATCGAGCCGGAGTCGCCCATGAAGATCCGCGCGGGGTGCATGTTGTGCGCCAGGAAGCCCAGGCACATGCCGATCAGCAGCACGCTGAACAGCACGGCGGGGGCCGCGTCGGAGATCGTGTAGCCGTACCAGAGCCGGTAGCTGTACAGGAAGAAGGCCATCGCGGCGATGCAGACCATGCCGCCGGCCAGGCCGTCCAGGCCGTCGATGAAGTTCACCGCGTTGACCATGACGACGACCAGGGTGACCGAGATGACCATGCCCTGGGTCGGGCTCACCGCGACCGGGCCGACACCGGGCACCGGGAGGGTGATCACCGTGACGCCCTGCCAGACCATCACGCCGGCGGCGATCATCTGGCCGCCGAGCTTCACCAGCGCGTCCACGCCCCACTTGTCGTCGAGCACCCCGAGCAGGAACATGATCCCGGCCCCGGACAGCAGCGCGCGGATGTCGGTGCCCTGGGAGAACACCTTGCTCAGGTTGTCCAGCTGCGAGGCGACCAGGATGCCCGCGCACAGTCCGCCGAACATCGCGATGCCGCCGAGCCGCGGCGTGGGTTCGCGGTGCACGTCCCGGGCGCGCACCGGCGGCATGGCGCCGGCCGCGATGGCGAACTTCCGGACCGGGCCCGTCAACAGGTAGGTGACGGCGGCGGTGCAGAACAGCACCAGCAGATACTCACGCACCACTGGCCTCCTGCATCACTGTCGAACGGGGAAGTACCGAAGGTACTCCCCTGCCTTCCCGGGGTTCGAGGTGCGTCGCCACGGCACACACCTTATTGAGTCGGACGCCCGGACCGTGCATCGCGGTTCGCCCTCCCGGGTAGGAGATCCGGATACCCGCGGAAGGCCGCCGTCAGGCCCGGTCGGCGAAGGCCGCCGCCAGCTCCCGGACCCGCGCCGCGGCCGGGACGACCGCGTCCCCGGCGAGCACCCGCGCGATCAGCCCGGCGATCTCCGCCAGCTCCGGCTCCCCCATCCCCTGGCTGGTGACCGTGCCCGTGCCCAGCCGGATGCCGGAGGTCTCGGCGGCCGGCGCCGGGTCGTACGGCAGCGCGCACTTGCCGAGCAGCAGCCCGGCCGCCGCGCAGCGCCGCTCGGCCTCCGCGCCGGTCACGCCGAGCGGGCTCACGTCGGCGGTCACCAGATGGGTGTCGGTACCGCCCGTCAGGGGGCGCATTCCGGCCTCTGCGAGCCCCGTGGCGAGCGCCCGCGCCCCGGACACCGTCCGCTCCGCGTACGCCCGGTACGCGGGCTTCGAGGCCTCCGCGAGGGCCACCGCCTTGCCGGCCACCTCGTTCATCGCCGCGCCGCCCTGGCTGAACGGGAACACCGCCCGGTCGATCCGCTCGGCCAGCTCCGCGGTGCACAGCAGCAGCCCGCCGCGCGGGCCGCGCAGCAGCTTGTGGGTGGCCGCCACCGTGACGTCCGCGTACGGCACCGGGGAGGGCGCCACCCCGGCCGCGATCAGCCCGGTGGTCTGCGCGGCGGAGGCGATCAGGTAGGCGTCCACCTCGTCGGCGATCTCGCGGAACGCCGCCCAGTCCGGGTGCCGGGGGTGCGAGATCGAGCCCGCCACGATGGCCTTGGGGCGGTGCTGCCGGGCCAGGTCGCGGACCTGGTCGAGGTCGATCAGCCCGTCGGACTCGCGCACGCCGTAGCCGGTGAAGTCGAACCAGCGCCCGGAGAAGTTGGCGCGCGAGCCGCAGCTGAGGTGGCCGCCGTGCTCCAGCGACATCGCCAGCACCCCGTCGCCGGGCCGCAGCAGCGCCGCGTACGCCGCCAGCATCGCCGAAGTCGCCGACCGCGGCTGGACGTTGGCGTGCGGGGCGGCGAACAGCTCGCGGGCCCGGTCGATCGCCAGCAGCTCGGCGGCGTCCGCCAGCGCGCAGCCGGTGTGGTGCCGGCGGCCCGGGTAGCCCTCGGCGTACTTGTCGATCAGCGGGCCGGTGAGCGCCGCCAGGACGGCGGGGGTGGTCAGGTTCTCCCCCGCCAGCAGCTGGATCGTCTCGGCGCGCCGCTCGGCCTCCGCGGCCAGCAGGTCGGCCAGCTGCGGATCGGCCCGGTGCAGCGCCTCGGACGCCCAGGGGCGCCCGGTCCTGGCGGTCGGGCCGGACGCGGCATCGGTGACGGTCATGGCGGGGCTCCCGGGCGCTGCGGGGACTGTGTCACCCAGCGTAGGACCGCTCCCGCCACCCGGCCCGCCGGGCCGCGGCCGAACGGCCCCGTGCGGCGCCCTGCCCGGGCCCGGCCCGTCAGCGCGGCGCGGGGACGCCGGTCAGCGCGGTGACCACCGGGTCGACCGCGTGGAATATCTCCTCGCCGCAGTTGCGGAACATGCCGATCGGCGCCCCGTACGGGTCGTCCACCTCGTCCGACTCCGGCGTGGCGGCCAGCAGCCAGCCGCGCAGCGCGGCGGCGGCCCGGACCAGCGCGCGGGCCCGCTCGGTGACGTCGGCGCCGCGCCTCGGGTCCGGCAGGGTGCCCGGGTCTATCGTCCGCACCAGGCGGGTGAACTCCTTCAGCGTGAAGGTGCGCAGCCCCGCCTCGTGGCCCATCGAGATCACCTGGGCGCGGTGGTCCAGCGTCGCGGTGAGCACCAGGTCGGCCTCGACCACGTGCTCGTCCAGCAGCTCGCGGCCGGTGAAGCCGCCGCTGTCGGCGCCGTACTCGTCGAGCACCGTCGCGGCGTGGTCCTCCATCGGCGCGCCCTCGTGGCCCCAGGTACCGGCGCTCTCCACCAGGATCCGGCCGGCCACCCGGGGGCTCAGCCGGGTGTCCAGCTCACGCCGGGTCAGCCGCTCGGCGATCGGCGAGCGGCAGATGTTCCCCGTGCAGACGAACAGGATCCGGAAGTGGTCCAGCGGCCTGGGGCCCACGCTCAGGTACGGCGCTATGCCCGGCCCGGCGTGCAGCGAGGCGGTGGGCGTCAACTGCCGGCCTCCAGGTCGGGGACGACCTCCCTCAGCTGCTCGACGCTGATCGCACCGGCCCGCAGCAGGACCGGGACCTTGCCGGTGACGTCCACGATCGACGAGGTGGCGGAGTCCTCGGCCGCCCCGCCGTCCAGGTAGACCGAGACCGCGTCGCCGAGCTGGGTCTGTGCCTCGTCGCAGGTCAGCGGGGAGACCCCGCCGATCCGGTTGGCACTGGAGACGGCCAGCGGGCCGGTGCTGTTCAGCAGCTCGATGGCGACCGGGTGCAGCGGCATCCGGACCGCGACGGTGCCGCGGGTGTCGCCGAGGTCCCAGCGCAGCGAGGGCTGGTGCCGGGCGACCAGGGTGAGCCCGCCCGGCCAGAAGGCGTCGACCAGCTCCCAGGCCTGCTCGGAGAAGTCGGTGACCAGGCCGTGCAGGGTGGTCGGCGAGCCGACCAGCACCGGCGAGGGCGTGTTGCGGCCGCGGCCGCGGGCGGCCATCAGCTCGCCGACCGCCTCCGGGGAGAAGGCGTCCGCACCGACCCCGTACAGGGTGTCGGTGGGCAGCACGACGAGTTCGCCGCGGCGGATGGCCGAGGCGGCCTCGCGCAGACCGGTGGCGCGGTCCCCGGCATCGGCACAGTCGTAACGGCGGCTCATCGGTGCGGTCCCCTTCCGGAGTGGCTCATGGCGTTACAGCGCAGCCTTGCGCGCCGTCGTACGGTGCTCGGTGGTCACGACCCGACCCTCCGGGCCGTGGTCCTGTGCCCGACGGTTCACGACCCGACCCTCCGGGCGGTCGTCCTGTGCCCGACTGTTCACGACCCGACCCTCCGGGCGGTCGTCCTGTGCCCGACTGTTCACGACCCGACCCTCCGGGCGGTCGTGAAACGGGGCCGGTTGTTCAGGTCGCGGTGGTCGGCGGTGTCCGTCCAGCCGTGTTCCTCGTTGAAGATCCACGGCACCTGGCCGCCCTGCTGGTCGGCGTGCTCGATCACCACCGCGCCGCCCGGGCGCAGCAGTCGGGCCGCGACCCGCTCGATGCCGCGGATGGTGTCCAGGCCGTCCTCGCCGGAGAACAGGGACATCTGCGGGTCGTGGTCGCGGGCCTCCGGCGCGACGTACTCCCACTCGGTGAGCGGGATGTACGGCGGGTTGGAGATGACCAGGTCGAAGCGGCCGTCCCAGGAGCGGTCGTCCTCGAAGGCCTTGGTGGCGTCACCGGCGTGCAGGGTGACCCGGGCGCGGTCCGGGCTGGCCTCGATGTTGCGCCGGGTGTACTCCAGCGCCCCCTCGTCCAGTTCGAAGGCGTGCACGGTGGAGCGCGGCAGTTCCTGGGCCAGGGCGAGCGCGATCGCGCCGGAGCCGGAGCACAGGTCCACCACCAGCGGCTCGGCCACGTCCATGTCGCGCACCGCGTCTATCGCCCACTCGACGACCGTCTCGGTCTCCGGCCGGGGCACGAACACCCCGGGGCCGACCTCCAGTTCGAGGTAGCGGAAGAACGCCCGCCCGGTGATGTGCTGGAGCGGCTCGCGCGCCTCGCGGCGGGAGACCGCCTCCCAGTAGCGGGCGTCGAAGTCGGCGTCCTTCACCGTGTGCAGCTGGCTGCGCTTGACGCGGTGGACGTAGGCGGCGAGCTCCTCCGCGTCGAAGCGCGGCGACGGCACGCCGGCCGCGGCCAACCGCTGGGTGGCCTGGGCCACCTCGGCGAGCAGCAGGTTCATCCGTACGACCTCTTGTTTCTGCGCTCCGGCTTCGGGCGAAGCGCGGGCTGGGGCGCGCCGGTCTCAGTTCTCTTGGGCCGCGGCGGCGAGCTTGGCCTCCGCGTCCTTGTCGACGCAGGACTGGATCACCGCGTTCAGTTCGCCGTCCAGGACCTGGTCCAGGTTGTACGCCTTGAATCCGGTGCGGTGGTCCGAGATGCGGTTCTCGGGGTAGTTGTACGTGCGGATCCGCTCCGAGCGGTCGACCGTACGGACCTGGCTGCGGCGCGCGTCCGAGGCCTCCCGCTCGGCCTCCTCCTGCGCGGCGGCCAGCAGCCGCGAACGCAGGATGCGCATCGCCTGCTCCTTGTTCTGGAGCTGGCTCTTCTCGTTCTGGCAGGACGCCACGATACCGGTCGGCAGGTGGGTGATCCGGACCGCGGAGTCGGTGGTGTTGACCGACTGGCCGCCGGGGCCGGAGGAGCGGTAGACGTCGATCCGCAGGTCGTTGGCGACGATCTCGACCTCGACCTCCTCCGCCTCGGGGGTGACCAGCACGCCCGCCGCGGAGGTGTGGATGCGGCCCTGGGACTCGGTGGCGGGGACGCGCTGCACGCGGTGCACGCCGCCCTCGTACTTCAGCCGGGCCCAGACGCCCTGGCCGGGCTCGGCGTTGCCCTTGGTCTTCACGGCCACCGAGACGTCCTTGTAGCCGCCGAGGTCGGACTCGTTGGAGTCGATGATCTCGGTCTTCCAGCCGATCCGCTCCGCGTAGCGCAGGTACATCCGGAGCAGGTCGCCGGCGAACAGCGCGGACTCCTCGCCGCCCTCGCCCGCCTTGATCTCCAGGATGACGTCCTTGTCGTCACTCGGGTCGCGCGGCACCAGCAGCAGCCGCAGCTCCTCGGTGAGCTCGTCCCTGCGGGCCTCGGAGGCCTTCGCCTCGGCGATGAACTCCGGGTCCTCCGCGGCGAGTTCGCGCGCGGCCTCGATGTCCTCGCCGGCCTGCCGCCACTGCCGGTAGACCCGGGTGATCGGGGTCAGCTCGGCGTACCGCTTGGCCAGCTTGCGGGCGTTGGCCTGGTCGGCGTGGACGGACGGGTCGGCCAGCCTCGTCTCGAGGTCGGCGTGCTCGACGAGGAGCTCTTCGACTGCCTCGAACATGGGGTGGCCTTCTTCCCGGTGACTCGGAAACGTGTGGGGGGTGGGGAATTCGCGGGGGGACGCGAACGGCGCCGGCCCCCAGCGCCCCCGACAACGAGTACGGGGGCACCGGGAACCGGCGCCGAGGGAGCGCTAGGCCTTCGCGCTGTGCTGCTTGCCGAAGCGGGCCTCGAAGCGGGCCACGCGGCCACCGGTGTCGAGGATCTTCTGCTTGCCGGTGTAGAACGGGTGGCACTGCGAGCAGACCTCGGCGCGGATCTCGCCACTGGTCTCGGTCGAGCGGGTGGTGAACTCGGCGCCGCAGGTGCAGGTCACGCGCGTGACCACGTACTCGGGGTGAACGTTGGGCTTCAAGGGGTTCTCCTAGGTTTCGGGAGGGTACCGGGTCGGCGGCTGGGGCGCCGCACGTGAACCGGGACCGACGGACCAGTCTGCCAGGACCGGCCGCATCTTCCCAAACCGGGTCGCGTTCCGGGATATTCCGGACCCCCCTCAGCGCGTGCCGGCGGCCTTCGCGGACGGCTTCCCCGCGGCCGGCGCGGGGGCCGTGGGGGCCGCCTGGGCGGGGTTCTCCGGCTGTTCGGAGACGATCGCGGAGGGGAACGGCTGGTCGGCCTTGAGCGCCGCCCAGACCTGCCCCGCCTGCGGCTGCAGCGGGACCACCCGGTTCGGGTCGCTGGGGGCCGTCTCCACCGGCAGGGTGACCATGCTCAGCTGGTCCGGGCCTATCCCCTTGAGCTCCTGGGCGAGCCCCACCAGCGAGTTCACCGAGCCGAGCGCGGAGTCGGTGGTGATGCTCCTGGTCACCGTGTCGCCGACCGACCACAGCTTGACCGGGTTGGTGAGCATCCCGCTCCCCCCGACCTGCTGCAGCAGCGACTTCACCATCTGCTTCTGGAGCTCGATCCGGCCGAGGTCGCTGCCGTCGCCGACGCCGTGCCGGGTGCGCACGAAGGCCAGCGCCTGCTGTCCGTCCAGGTGGTGCTCGCCGGGCGGCAGGTCGAGCCCGCTGTCCTTGTCGTGGATGGCCACCGTGGTGGTCACGGTGGCCCCGCCTATCGCGTCCACGACCCGGGCGAAGCCGGCGAAGTCGACCTGCAGGTAGTGGTCCATCCGCAGCCCGGTGAGCTGCTCGGTGGTCTTGACCGCGCAGGCCGCGCCGCCGCTCTCGAAGGCGCTGTTGTACATCGCGCGCTTGGCGCCGGGCACCGGCTTGCCGTTCGCGTCGACGCAGTCGGGGCGGGCGACCAGGGTGTCGCGCGGGATCGAGACGATCTGGGCGCCGGAGTGGGCCTGGTTGACGTGCACCACCATCGCGGTGTCCGAGCGGGCGGTGCCGCCGGTGTCCCCGCCGGCGACCGAGCCGTTGTCGCCGGCCCGCGAATCGGAGCCGAGCACCAGGATGTTGAAGGAGCCGTCGGTGGCGGCCGGCGGCCGGGCGTCGCCGAGCCGGGCGTCGATGTCGACGCTGGTGATGTTCCCGTTGAGCCTGAAGTAGGCGAAGAGGCCCGCGCCGGCGCCGAGGACGACGAGCGCGGCGAACGCGCAGGCAGCCGTCCGCAGGATTCTGCGGCGGCGACTCAGGACCCTCTTGTGCTCGGCCATACGGTCCAGAGTAAATCGGACAACATGATCCAAACGCCCCCAAGGTGTCCCGACTCTGGAACAAAGCGGCCAGGACGCACGGAACCCCGGACCGCTCGCGCGATCCGGGGTTCCGTGCTTCGACAGCCGTCCGGCTACGGTCAGTCGCCGGAGCCGGGGGTGGTCTTGGCGATCTGCATCAGGAACTCGGCGTTGCTCTTGGTCTGCTTCATCTTGTCCAGGAGCAGCTCGATCGCCTGCTGCGAGTCGAGCGCGTGCAGCACCCGGCGGAGCTTCCAGACGATGGCCAACTCCTCGCTGCCGAGCAGGATCTCCTCCTTGCGGGTGCTGGAGGCGTCCACGTCGACGGCCGGGAAGATGCGCTTGTCCGAGAGCTTCCGGTCGAGCTTGAGCTCCATGTTGCCGGTGCCCTTGAACTCCTCGAAGATCACCTCGTCCATGCGCGAGCCGGTCTCGACCAGCGCGGTGGCCAGGATGGTCAGCGAGCCGCCGTTCTCGATGTTGCGCGCGGCGCCGAAGAACTTCTTCGGCGGGTACAGCGCGGTCGAGTCGACACCACCGGACAGGATGCGGCCGGAGGCCGGCGCCGCCAGGTTGTAGGCGCGGCCGAGGCGGGTGATCGAGTCCAGCAGGATGACCACGTCGTGGCCCAGCTCCACCAGGCGCTTGGCCCGCTCGATGGCCAGCTCGGCGACGGTGGTGTGGTCCTCGGCCGGGCGGTCGAAGGTCGAGGAGATGACCTCGCCCTTCACCGACCGCTGCATGTCGGTGACCTCTTCCGGACGCTCGTCGACCAGGACGACCATCAGGTGGCACTCGGGGTTGTTGTGGGTGATCGCGTTGGCGACCGCCTGGAGCACCATGGTCTTGCCGGTCTTCGGCGGCGCGACGATCAGACCGCGCTGGCCCTTGCCGATCGGCGACACCAGGTCGATGATCCGGGTGGTCAGCACGCCCGGGTCGGTCTCCAGGCGCAGCCGCTCCTGCGGGTAGAGCGGGGTGAGCTTGTTGAACTCGGGGCGGCCGCGGCCGCTCTCCGGGTCCATGCCGTTGACGGAGTCCAGGCGCACCATGGCGTTGAACTTCTCGCGGCGCTCGCCCTCGCGCGGCTGGCGCACCGCACCGGTGATGGCGTCACCCTTGCGCAGGCCGTTCTTGCGGACCTGGGCGAGCGAGACGTAGACGTCGTTCTGGCCCGGCAGGTAGCCGGAGGTGCGCACGAACGCGTAGTTGTCGAGGATGTCGAGGATGCCCGCGACCGGGATCAGGACGTCGTCCTCGCCGACCTGCGGCTCGGCCACGCCGGCGGCCTCGAAGCCGTCACGGCCACGACGGCCGCGGCGGTCGCGGTAGCGCCCGCGCCGGCCGCGGCGGCCCTCGCCGAACTCGTCGTCCTCGTAGCCGCCCTGCTGCTGGGCCTGCGGCTGCTGGGTCTGCTGGCCCTGACGGCCCTGCTGCTCGGCCTGGCCGCCCTGCTGCTGGCCGCCGCCCTGCTGGGGCTGGCGGTCGGCGCGCTCGCGGCGGTTGCGGCGGTCGCGGCGCGACTCGCGGCTGTCGCCGTCCTGGGCCTCGCCGCCCTCCTGGCGGTCGGTGCGCTCGGTGCGCTCGGTGCCCTCGCGGCGGTCACGGCGCTCGCGGCGGTCGCGACGCGACTCGCGGCCGTCCTCGCGGCCCTCGAAGCCGCGGGTCTCGGCCGGGCGGGCCTCGGCCTGCTTCGGCTCGGCGACCGCGACGGTGGCGGGCTCGGCGGCGGCCTCGGCGACCGGGGCGACGGGCGCGCCGGCGGCCGAGGTGGCCCGGCGGCGGGTGCGCTCGGTACGGGCGGGCGCGGCGGTCTCCGCGGCGGCCTGGACCGGGATCTCGATCTGGGCCTGCGGCTCGGCGGCGGCCGGGGCCTCGGCCTTGGCGGCGGCGGCCTTGGTGCGGCGGGCCGGCTTCTCGGCCGGGGCCTCGGCGTCCGCCTTGGCGGCGGTGCGCTTGGCGGCCGGGGCGGTGCCACCGGCGGCGAGCAGCGGGTCCCCGCCGCTCTTCTCCTTGATGGTCTCGATCAGCTGGCTCTTGCGCATGCGTCCGGTACCGGTGATGCCAAGGTCCGCGGCGAGCTTCTGGAGCTCGGCCAGGACCATGCCGTCCAGGCCCGCGGCGGCACTGCGGCGGCGCCGCGCCGGAGCAGCGGGGGCGGCGGCTGCGTCCGACGCCTCTGCGTCCGGGCGCGCGCCCATCAGATCGGTGGAGTCGCTCACTAAGGGTCCTTCCCTGGAGCGGACGTCGGCCTGTCTGGCTCGGCGACCGGTTGTGCTGTCCTGACCAACGCTCGACTGCGTCGGTCCGAGGCGGTGATCCCTCGAATGGCGGGAGCCTGTCGAGAGAGGGTTACGTGCGAGGTGCGGTGCGTGAAGCACGGTGGTGCTGAGTGGCGCGTGGGCCGGTCGTGTGTCGACCTCCCCTGAGGGCGTAACCCCCACGCTTCCTGCGAATCCCGGGCCCCCGTCGCGTGACGGTGGCCCGTGCTCCGCCCGTCCTGGCCTCAGGTGGGAGGCTGCGGGTGGGAGTCAGGTGCCGTCACGGCTTCGGGATGCGGCCGCATGTCGCGCAGGCAGGCTGCGTACGCGCTGCGGTGGGCTCCCGGAGAATCGTCGCCCCGTGCATCGCCGGGACTCCACTGCCGTGGAGCGCTGGGATCGGGACGCGGCGCACCTAGCCCCGGAGGGCACCTGGTGCAGCAATGAGGTTAACACTACCGACCCCCTCAGACATTCCCCAGCCTTGCGCTTGCCAATCGTGTCCGTCGGACCCGGCTCGGCAGGGTGCCGGTGCCGGGTCCCGAGCGGCCCGTTCGGGCTGCTCAGACGTCCAGCGGGAGCACGACGGCCCCGGTGCGGTCGACGTCCAGCCGGTGCGCGGCGAACGCCGGGTCGCCGCCGTGGCCGTGGTGTCCGGCGAAGGAGAGCACCTTGTCGGCGCCCGCCTCGTCGGTGAGGGCCAGGACGGTCGGACCGGCGCCGGAGACGACCGCCGGGAAGCCCTCGGCGCGCAGGGCGCCGACCAGCGCGGCGCTGTCCGGCATGGCGGAGGCGCGGTAGTCCTGGTGCAGCCGGTCCTCGGTGGCGGCGAGGAGCAGTTCGGGGCGCCTGGTCAGCGCCTCCACCAGCAGTGCGGAACGGCCCGCGTTGACGGCCGCGTCGGCCAGCGGGACGGTCTTCGGCAGCAGTCCGCGCGCGGTCTCGGTGAGCACCTCGCCGGCCGGCACGAACACCACCGGGACGACCTGCTCGGACGGCTCCAGCACGACCGCCTTGGCCGACTCCTCGTCGGTCCAGGCGATGGTGAAGTTGCCGCGCAGGCAGGCCGCGACGTTGTCGGGGTGGCCCTCCAGCTCGGAGGCGAGGGCCAGCAGCGCGTCGTCGTCCAGCGCGGACCGGCCGCCGATGGTCACCGCGCGGGCGGCCACGATGCCGGCGCAGATGGCGGCCGAGGAGGAGCCGAGGCCGCGGCCGTGCGGTATCCGGTTGGCGCAGACCACTTCGAGGCCGCGGGGCTGGCCGCCGAGCCGGTCGAAGGCGGCGCGCATCGAGCGGACCAGCAGGTGGCGCTCGTCGCGCGGCAGCGTCTCGGCGCCCTCACCGGCGATGTCGACGGAGAGGCCGGAGTCGGCGACCCGGACGACCACGTCGTCGTACAGACCCAGCGCGAGCCCGAAGGCGTCGAAGCCCGGGCCGAGGTTGGCGCTGGTCGCGGGAACCCTGACCCGGACGGCGGCGGCACGGAACGCGGGACCGGCCATACGGTGGACTCTCCTGGGGTAAATCGGGCGGCGCGGAGCGCGTCGTCGGTGCGAGGGTGGGAACGGACCGCGGCCCCTCCGGGGGGCGGGCGGTCGCGGTGTCGGCGCGGCCCGGACCCGCCGGGCCCGGGGCATGTGCCACACGGCCGAAGCCAGAGTATCGAAGAGAGGTTCCCGAGCGGTACACCCCGTGGGCCTTCGATCTGGTGTGTTGCCGTTCTGGCCGGAAATGCTCACCCCTCCCCGTCGACGGGAGGGGTGGAAAAGGATCGCAATGCGGAACCCAATGGACACAAAAGTGTCAGGGGGGAACTCCGACGGGCCGACCCTCGAAAGGGTCGGCCCGTCGGGGCGTCAGGGCCCTTTACCGGTCGAGCAGTCCGAGGCTGCGGGCGGCCGCCTCCGGGTCGATCGGGACGATCTGCGGCTGCGGCGCGCCGGCCACCGCCCAGTCCGGGTCCTTCAGGCCGTTGCCGGTCACGGTGCAGACGATCCGCTGGCCCGGGTCGACCAGGCCGGCCTCCGCCTTGGCCAGCAGACCGGCCACCGAGGCGGCCGAGGCGGGCTCCACGAAGACGCCCTCCTGCGAGGCCAACAGCCGGTAGGCGGACAGGATCTGACGGTCCGTCACCTTGTCGATGAGGCCGCCGGACTCGTCCCGCGCGGCGAGCGCGAAGTCCCAGGAGGCCGGGTTGCCGATCCGGATGGCCGTGGCGATGGTCTGCGGCTTGAGCACCGGCGCGCCGTCCACGATCGGGGCCGAGCCGGAGGCCTGGAAGCCCCACATCCGCGGGGTGCGGGTGGCGAGGCCGTCGGCCGCGTACTCGCGGTAGCCCTTCCAGTACGCGGTGATGTTGCCCGCGTTGCCGACCGGCAGGACGTGGATGTCCGGGGCGTCGCCGAGCATGTCGACGATCTCGAAGGCCGCGGTCTTCTGGCCCTCGATCCGCACCGGGTTGACCGAGTTGACCAGCGCCACCGGGTACTTCTCGGACAGTTCACGCGCAAGGGTGAGGCAGTCGTCGAAGTTCCCGTCGACCTGGAGGATCCTGGCGCCGTGGACCAGCGCCTGGCCCATCTTGCCGAGGGCGATCTTGCCCTGCGGGACGAGCACCGCGGAGACCATCCCGGCCCGCACCGCGTACGCGGCGGCGGAGGCCGAGGTGTTGCCGGTGGAGGCGCAGATGACCGCCTGCGCGCCCTCCTCCTTGGCCTTGGAGATGGCCATCGTCATCCCGCGGTCCTTGAAGGAGCCGGTCGGGTTGGCGCCCTCGACCTTGAGGTAGACCTCGCAGCCCGTGCGCTCGGAGAGCACCTGGGCGGGGACCAGGGGCGTGCCGCCCTCCAACAGGGTGACCACCGGGGTGGCCGCGGTGACCGGCAGGCGGTCCCGGTACTCCTCGATCAGGCCGCGCCACTGGTGGGTGTGCGCGCCTCGGACGACGTTCTCGGCAACGGCGTTCATGGCTGGTTCCTTATTCCCCTTCGACCCGCATGATGCTGGCCACGTCCCGCACGCTGTCCAGCGCGCGGAGCTTGTCGACCGTCGCCGACAGCGCGGCGTCGGTGGCACGGTGGGTGACCACGACGAGCGAGGCGTCGCCGTCGCGGCCCTGCTGGCGCACGGTGTCGATGGAGACGCCGTGCTCGGCGAAGACGGATGCCACCTGGGCGAGCACGCCCGCGCGGTCGTCCACGTCCAGGCTGACGTGGTAGCGGGTGACCACCTCGTCCATCGGCTTGGCCGGCAGCCGCGTGTACACCGAGTCACCGGGGCCGGTGGCGCCGGCGAGCTTGTTGCGGCAGACCGCGACCAGGTCGCCGAGCACCGCGGAGGCGGTCGGCGAGCCGCCCGCGCCGGGGCCGTAGAACATCAGCCGGCCGGCCGCCTCGGCCTCGACGAACACCGCGTTGTACGCCTCGCGGACGGAGGCCAGCGGGTGCGACAGCGGGATCATCGCCGGGTGGACGCGCGCGGTGACGGACTCGCCGTCCGCGGCCCGCTCGCAGATCGCGAGCAGCTTGACCACGCAGCCCATCTCCTTGGCGGAGGCGATGTCGGCCGCCGTCACCTCGGTGATGCCCTCGCGGTAGACGTCCGCCGCGGTGACCTTGGTGTGGAAGGCGATGCCGGCCAGGATCGCGGCCTTGGCGGCGGCGTCGAAGCCCTCGACGTCGGCCGTCGGGTCGGCCTCGGCGTAGCCCAGCGCGGTGGCCTCCTCCAGCGCCTCCGAGTAGCCGGCGCCGGTGGTGTCCATCTTGTCGAGGATGAAGTTGGTGGTGCCGTTGACGATCCCCAGCACCCGGTTGACCTTGTCCCCCGCGAGGGACTCGCGCAGCGGGCGCAGCAGCGGGATCGCGCCCGCCACCGCGGCCTCGTAGTACAGGTCCACCCCGGCCTCGGCGGCCGCGGCGTGCAGCTCGGTGCCGTCCTTGGCGAGCAGCGCCTTGTTGGCGCTGACCACCGAGGCGCCCTGCCGGAAGGCGGACAGGATCAGCGATTTGGAGGGCTCGATGCCGCCCACCACCTCGACCACCACGTCGATGTCGCCCCGGTTGACCAGGGCCTCGGCGTCGGTGGTGATCAGGTGCTCGGGGACGCCCGGGCGGGTCCGCCCGGCCCGGCGGACCGCGATCCCGGCCAACTCGACCGGAGCGCCGATGCGAGCGGCGAGGTCGTCGGCCGTCGTCGTCATGATGCGCGCCACCTCGGAGCCCACCACACCACAACCCAGCAACGCCACCTTCAGCGGGCGCGTACGCATCATCCGACTCCGCTCTGCATTCTTCTGCTTCGGTAATTTCCGGCGGGTTTTCCTGGACCGCCGGGAACTTCGGTCTCTACCAGTCTCCGGGACTTTCCGTACGGATCTACGGTCGTTCCATGATCTGAGACGAGGATTTCGTCATCCGATATCCAGACGCAGGAGATCCTCCTCCGTCTCGCGCCGGACGATCACCCGCGCCGCACCGTCCCTGACGGCGAGCACGGGGGGCTTGAGGGCGTGGTTGTAATTGCTCGCCATCGACCGGCAGTAGGCGCCGGTGGCGGGCACCGCGATCAGGTCGCCCGGGGCCAGGTCGGCCGGCAGGAAGGCGTCCCGGACGACGATGTCGCCGGACTCGCAGTGCTTGCCGACCACCCGCACCAGCATCGGCTCCGCGTCGCTGGTGCGCGACACCAGGGCCACCGAGTACTCGGCGTCGTACAGCGCGGTGCGGATGTTGTCGGACATCCCGCCGTCCACGCTGACGTAGGTGCGCAGGCCCTCCAGCGGCTTGATGGTGCCGACCTCGTACAGCGTGAACGCCGTCGGGCCGACGATCGCCCGGCCCGGCTCCACGCTCAGCCGGGGGGCGTCCAGGTTCGCGGCGGCGCACTCGCGGCGGACGATGTCGGCCAGCGCGGCCGCGATCTCGGCCGGCTCGCGCGGGTCGTCCTCGCTGGTGTACGCGATGCCGAGGCCTCCGCCGAGGTCGATCTCGGGCAGCTGGACGCCGTGCTCGTCACGGATCCCGGCCAGCAGGCCGACCACCCGGCGGGCGGCCACCTCGAAGCCCGCCATGTCGAAGATCTGCGAGCCGATGTGCGAGTGGATGCCGCGCAGCTCCAGGCTGTCGTGGCCGAGCACCCGGCGCACCGCCTCGGCGGCCGCTCCCCCGGTGAGCGACAGCCCGAACTTCTGGTCCTCGTGCGCGGTGGCGATGAACTCGTGGGTGTGCGCCTCGACGCCGACGGTGATCCGGATCAGCACCCGCTGGCGCACGCCCTGGCGGGCGGCGATCGCGGCCAGGCGCCCGATCTCCTCGTAGGAGTCGACCACGATGTGCCCGACGCCGGTCTTCACGGCGTGCTCGAGCTCGTCCGCCGACTTGTTGTTGCCGTGCAGCGCGATCCGCTCCGGCGGCATCCCGGCGGCCAGGGCGACCGCCAGCTCGCCCGGGCTGCACACGTCGAGGTTGAGGCCCTCCTCGTGCAGCCAGCGCACGACGGCCTTGGAGAGGAACGCCTTCCCGGCGTAGTAGACGTCCGCGCCGGTGCCGAAGGCGTCCCGCCAGGCGCGCGCCCGGGACCGGAAGTCCTCCTCGTCCAGCACGTAGGCGGGGGTGCCGAACTCGGCGGCCAGCCGCCTGACGTCGATGCCGCCGACGGTCGCCACGCCCTCGGCGTTCCGGGCGACGGTGCGCGACCAGACCTTGGGGTCGAGCGCGTTCAGGTCGGCGGGCGGGGCCTGGTAGTGGCCCTCGGGCAGGACGTCGCCGTGACGGGGGCCTGCCGGGTGTGCGGAGCGACTCATCTTCGGAGATCCTTCGAGACCTATGGCGAGGGGCGGCGACGGTCCACGTTGACCGTCAGCCGCCCCCGCCGTGCGCTTGGGGGTGGTGCCTACATCCGCTCGGGCGCCGTCACGCCCAGGAGCGTGAGTCCGTTGGCGAGCACGGTGCGCGTCGCCTCGACCAGCCAGAGGCGGGCGCGGTGCGTGTCGGAGAGCTCCTCGTCGCCCTTGGGCAGGAACATGCAGTTCTCGTACAGGCGGTGGTACTTGCCCGCGAGGTCCTCCAGGTAGCGCGCGACCCGGTGCGGCTCGCGCAGCTCGCCGGCCGTGGCCAGCACCCGCGGGAACTCCGCGAGGTGGCCGAGCACGTCGGACTCCCACTCGGTGGCGAGCAGCTCGGGCTTGAACTGCTCGACCGTGCCCTTGTCCACGCCCAGCTCGGCGGCCTTGCGGGCCACGCCGCACATCCGGGTGTGCGCGTACTGGACGTAGAAGACCGGGTTCTCGTTGGTCTGGCTGGTCAGCAGGTTGATGTCCAGCGTGATCGTCGAGTCCGTGGAGGAGCGCGCCAGGGTGTAGCGGGCGGCGTCCACGCCGATCCACTCGATCACGTCGTCGATCGTGATGATGTTGCCGGCCCGCTTCGACATGCGGACCTCTTCGCCGTCGCGAAGCATCTTCACGAACTGGCCGATCTTCACCTCGATGTTGTGGTCCATGTCGTCGCCCGCGCAGGCCGCGATGGCCTTGAGGCGGTTGACGTAGCCGTGGTGGTCGGCGCCCAGCATGTAGAGCGCGACCTCGGCGCCGCGGTCCCGCTTGGACAGGTAGTACGCGGCGTCGGCGGCGAAGTAGGTCTTGTCGCCGTCGGCCTTGACCAGGACGCGGTCCTTGTCGTCGCCGAAGTCGGTGGTGCGCAGGAAGACCGCGTCGTCCTGCTCGAAGACGTGGCCCTGCTCGCGCAGCCGGTCGATGGCCTTCTCGACCGCGCCGGAGTCGTGCAGCGTCTTCTCCGAGAACCACACGTCGAAGTGGGTGCCGAACTCGTCCATCGAGCGCTTGATCTCGGCGACCATGAGCTTGAGGCCCTCGGTGCGGAAGACCTGGAGCTGCTCCTCCTCGGAGAGGTCGAGCACGCCGGGGATCGCGTCGGTGAGCGCCTTGGCGATGTCGACGATGTACTCGCCGACGTAGCCGTCCTCGGGCGCCGGGCGGCCGTTCGCGGCGGCCTGCAGCGAGGCGGCGAACTTGCCGATCTGCACGCCGGCGTCGTTGAGGTAGTACTCGGTGGTGACGTCGGCGCCGGAGGCCCGCAGCACGCGCGCCATCGAGTCGCCGACGGCGGCCCAGCGGACGCCGCCGATGTGGATCGGGCCGGTCGGGTTGGCGGAGACGAACTCCAGGTTGATCCTCAGGCCCTTGAGGGCCTCGTTGCGGCCGTAGGCCTCGCCCGCCTCGACGACGGTGCGCGCCAGCGCGCCGGCGGTGGCGGTGTCCAGGGTGATGTTCAGGAAGCCCGGACCGGCGATGTCGACCTTGGCGACGCCGGTGATCCCTCGCAGGCGGTCGGCCAGCAGCTCGGCAACGGCTCGCGGCGGCTTGCCGGCCGCCTTGGCGAGCTGGAGGGCCACGTTGGTCGCGTAGTCGCCGTGGTCCCTGTTCTTGGGCCGTTCGACCGTCACGTGCTCGGGCACGGCGACGGCCAGCTCGCCCGCCTCGACGGCGGAGCTCACTGCGGCCTGGATTGCCTGGGAAAGGTCTGCGGGGGTCACGACGCCAAGCGTAGGCGAGACGGGGTGCCCGCCCGCCACCCGGTTTACCGGTTGAGACGCCGGTGCGCCGTGGTTACCGGGTCTCAGCCGCGATCCGTCCGCTCTGTTCGCTCAGGGCGAACTGCGTCGGACGGACCGGCACGGCGCCCGCCGGACGGACCGGCGGACTGTTCCGCGAGCCCCATCAGGCGCCGGACCAGGGCCACCAGGTCGGCCGGGTCGAAGGGCTTGCCGAGGTAGCCGTCCACCCCGACCGTCTCCCCCAGGTCGAGGTCCGCCGGGGTGCAGGCGCTCACGATCGCGATCGGCAGCCGGCTGGTGTCCGGGGTCGCGCGCAGCCGGGCCGCCGTCCGCAGGCCGTCCAGCCTCGGCATCACCACGTCCAGCGTCACCACGTCGGGCCGCACCCGGCGGACGACCTCCAGGCACTCGGCGCCGTCGGCGGCGGTCACCACCTCGAAGCCCTCGAGCTCCAGGTTGACCCTGATCAGCTGGCGGATCACCTCGCTGTCGTCCACCACGAGGACCCGCCCGGACACTCCCGACACCTCACCGAGGGTATCGGCGGCCCCGCCGCCCCGTCCGGCCTTTGGGCACTTCCGCCCCCCACCCGGCACACGGCCCGATCCCCGGGTCGATCCGCCGCCCGATTCGCGGCCCGATCCGCGGCCCGGACGATCTTCGGGGAAACCCGTGCACGGACCACCGCCGGAGCCTGGTACTGTTCTCACGTCGGAAGCGCGAGCGACCGACAGGCCAACAGGCCCCCGTAGCTCAGGGGATAGAGCACCGCCCTCCGGAGGCGGGTGCGTAGGTTCGAATCCTACCGGGGGCACTTCGCAGGAAGTGCAAGTCAGGCCCAGATCAGTGGAGTTGATCCACGGATCTGGGCCTTTGTCGTATGCGGACGCGCGACCGGGTCCGGGCCCGGGTGGGGGCCGGGTCCGGACCCGGTGTCTCAGGAGGCGGCCGCCTCGGCCTGGGTGTACAGGTCCGCGATGGTGTGGTCGAAGAGGGCGCTGTACGAGATGTCGTCGGTGTCGCCGCCCTGCTGGTAGCCGCCGATCGCGCCGATCACGTCGCCGGTGGCGGTGTTGATCCACGGGCCGCCGCTGGTGCCGCCCGGGTAGGCCGGGCAGTGGACGACCCGCTGGTAGGCGCTCTGCTGCCCGGTGGTGTTGGTGCACAGGACGGGCGCCTCGGCGTCGGCGGGGTAGCCGTAGAGGCGGACGGTGGCGCCGAACGGCTCGTCGGTGCCCAGCCGGTTGCCGCCGACCACGTCCTCGACGTTGCGGCCGTTGCTGGGGGCGGTCTCCAGGATCGCGAAGTCCTCGTCCTCGTCGCCCTTCTGGGACCAGCCGGCGGTGGTGTGGATCGCGGTCACCCGCCAGGTGCCGTACGGGGCGGAGCCGTCGCGGTAGCCGGGGGCGAAGGTGACGCCGTCGGTGCTGCTGAGACAGTGCGCGGCGGTCAGCAGCAGGTTGCCGGTGGCGCTGTGCAGCACGCTGGCGGTGCAGAAGTGGTCGCCGGCCGTCGGCGTGCCGCTGAACAGCGCGCCGACCGTCCCGGTCTCACGGTCGCCGGCCGGCGCCGGGGCGGTGGTGCCGAGCGCGACGTCGGCGGCGGTGGTGGTCGGGGCGGCCGGCGCGGCGGCGGGGGTGGCCGTCGCGGTGGCCGTCGGGTCGGCGGTCGGCGCCGCGGAGGGCGTGGGGGCCGCGACCGGGGCGGGCGGGGCGACCGCCGCCGGGTCGGCGGCCGGGACGGGCACGGCGGCCCGGGTGCTGCGGGCCGCCTTCCCGGCGGCCGTCGTGTCGGACAGGTCCAGCCCGTGCGTCCCGGTCAGCACCGCGGCGACCGCCACCGCGGACAGCGCGGTGAACAGGGACGGGGCCAGGAGTCTGCGGCGGCGCGAGCCCTCGCGGCGGTGCTTGCCCATGCCTGTCTCTCCTGCCGGGGCGGTCGGTGGCGTCGTTCGGTGAACGACTATGGCGCCTCAGCCTGGAAAGGGCGTGACCGGCTCCTTGGAGCTCGATGAGAAATACCGTCAGCGCGTCAGCACCGCGTCCAGTTCTGCGGCTCCGACGAAAGCGGTGTGCGTCCCGGCGGCGGTGCAGGCGAAGGCCCCGGCCACCGTACCGGCCCGGGCGCAGTCCAGCGGCGGGCGGCCCTGGAACCAGGCGTACAGGAAGCCGGACACGAAGGCGTCCCCGGCGCCGTTGGTGTCCACCACCGGACGGCCCGGGTCGACGGCCGGCAGCCGGCGCGGCGCCGGGTCGTCCCGGGTGAGCAGGTGGCAGCCCTCGGCACCGGCGGTGGCGACGACCACCCGCGCGCGCCCCTCGGCGAGGATCGCGCGCATCACCTCCTCGTGCCGGCCGCGGCAGCCGGCCACCGAGAGGAAGACCAGGTCGGAGCCGAGCGCGTAGTCGCGGTGGTGCGGGTCGGCGCCGTCCCAGTCGTGCAGGTCGGTGGAGGTGGTGCGGCCGAGGCGGTGCAGGTCGCCGTACATGTCCCGGTTGACGCCGGTGATGGACAGGTGGACGTGCCGGCTGCGCTCGGCGTACGGCAGACAGAAGTCGCGCGGCAGCCGCAGGTCGGCGGGGTGGCGGCCGTCGAAGAAGGAGAACCGGCGGCCGGCCGGGTCCACCAGGTTGACCCCGCGCGGGGTGCCGTACGGGCTCACCAGGTGCGCGAAGTGCAGTCCGTGGCGCGCGTAGTGGGCGCGGACCAGGTCGCCCTGGGGGTCGTCGCCGAGGAAGTCGATGAACGCGGTGCGCAGGCCGAGGTGGTGGGCGCCGAGGGCGACGCCGTTGCCGGTGTGGCCGACGTAGTCCCGCACCGGCTCGACGAACCGCGAGTCGCCGGGCGGGAGTTCCAGCCGCTCGACCCGGACGATGGTGTCCACACCGCTGCCGCCGACGACGAGCAGGTCGAACTCGGGCGGCGCGGCCTCGGGCGAAACGGTCTCGGACGGCACGGCGGCGCCTCCTTGCTTCCTGGACGGTGGTGGCCAGGAGTCAAGCAGGCGCCGGAGGTTGACTGCAAGGACTTGCTGCAAATTTCAATCGGCCGGTGGCCGCTCCGGACCCGCCTCGGCGCGGACCTCGGCCCCGGTCTCGACGTTCGCCCGGACGTCGGCCCGGGCCACGGCCCGCGGGCTCGGCCGCCCGTCCACCGCCCGTACGGCGGACGCCGATGCCGCCCCGCCCTCGACGGCGGTGGCCGCGACCGGCGTCGGCCGGTGGTCGATCATCAGCACCGCGACCAGCGCGGCCGCCAGCAGCACGCCCATCGCCACCCAGGTCGCGACCACGTAGCCGTGCACCGCGCCCTGGGCCCGCACCGCCGGGTCGGCGGCGATCCGGGTGGCCAGGAAGCTCGCGGTGGCGCTCGCGGCGACCGTGTTCAGCAGCGCGGTGCCGACCGAACCGCCCACCTGCTGCGCCGAGTTGATGGTGGCCGAGGCCGCGCCGGCCTCGTTCGGGGCGACCCCGAGGGTGGCCAGGCTCATGGCCGGCATGAACACCAGGCCCATGCCGAAGCCGATCAGCAGTTCGGCGGGCAGCACCATGCCGGCCCACGGGCTGTCCACCCGCATCTGGGTCAGCCAGGCCATGCCGCCCGCGGCGAGCAGCAGGCCGGGGCCGATCAGGTTCCGGGACGGCACCCTGGTCATCATCCGGGCCGCGAAGCCCGTCGAACTCAGCACGATGGCGACCGTCATGGGCAGGAAGGACAGGCCGGACACGATCGGCGAGAAGTGCTTGATGGCCTGGAGGTAGTAGGTCAGGAACAGGAAGAGGCCGAACATGCCGACCATCGCCAGGCCCACCGAGAGCGCGCCGCCGCCGCGGTTGCGGTCGGCGACGATGTGCAGCGGCAGCAGCGGGTGCGCGGTGCGCCGCTCCACCAGGACGAACGCCACGAGCAGCGCCACGCCCAGGACCAGCGGGCCGATCACCAGGCCGTCGCCCCAGCCCCTGGTCACGGCCTCGGAGGTGCCGTAGACGATCGCCAGCAGGCCGCCGCAGCCGAGCAGCGCCCCGGGCAGGTCCAGCCGCAGCCGGCGGCCCTTCCCGACGTGGTCGCGCTTCAGCACGTTGAAGGCCGCGAAGGCGGTGACGGCGGCGATCGGCACGTTGACGAACAGGCACCAGCGCCAGTCCAGGTACTCGGTCAGCAGGCCGCCGGCGATGAAGCCGATCGCGGAGCCGCCACCGGCGATCGCGCCGAAGATGCCGAAGGCCGTACTGCGCTCCCGCGGATCGGAGAAGGTGGTGGAGAGCAGCCCCAGCGCGGAGGGGGCGAGCAGGGCGCCGAACGCGCCCTGGAGGGCGCGGGCGCCGAAGAGCATGGCGGGGCCGACCGCCGCGCCGCCGAGGGCGGAGGCGAGGGCGAAGCCCAGCAGGCCGACGGTGAAGACGCGCTTGCGGCCGAAGAGGTCGCCCAGCCGGCCGCCGAGCAGCAGCAGGCCGCCGAAGGCCAGCGTGTAGGCGGTGATCACCCACTGCCGGTCGGCGTCCGAGATGCCCAGGTCCCGTTGGGCGGACGGCAGTGCGATGTTCACGATGGTGATGTCGAGCACGATCATGAGCTGGGCGGTGGCGATGACGGCCAGCGCCCACCAGCGGCGGCGGTCCGCGTCCTCATGACCGGCGACGGTTCTCGCAGTCACTGGTCGAGCCTTCCGGAGTGGGGCGGAGAGGTCACGCAGTCGCCTTCCAGCCAAACCCCGCTCCGGACGGATGGCAAGGAAAAACCTCACCAAATCAGACCTTCGGGACAAAAGAACCAGGCCCCCGGGACTGCGGACCGAGTCCCGGGGGCCTGGTTCCACGGCTCGCGCCGCGTGGTGGCTCAGAGCGCCGAGAGCTCCTCGACCAGGTCGTCCAGCCCGAGCGAGCCCTGCGAGAGCGCCGCCATGTGCCAGGCCTTGAGGTCGAACTCCTCGCCGCGCGCCTCGTGCGCCGCCTTCGCCGCCGCCCGGCCGCGCAGCCAGGCGCGCTCGCCCAGCTTGTAGCCGATCGCCTGGCCGGGCAGGCCCAGGTAGCGGACCAGTTCGCTGTCCAGGAAGTCGGCGGACAGGCCGCAGTACAGGCCGAAGAACTCCCGGGCGTGCTCCGGGGCGACCGGCTCGCCCGGCCGGTACGGGGAGTCCGCCGGGAAGTCCAGGCCCACGTGCATGCCGATGTCGACGATGACCCGCAGCGCGCGCATCATCTGCGCGTTGAGGTAGCCCAGGCGGTGGCCCGGGTCGGTGAGGTAGCCGAGCTCGTCCATCAGGCGCTCCGCGTACAGCGCCCAGCCCTCCAGGTTGGCGCTGACCCCGCCGAGGCTCACCTGGTAGGTGGAGAGCCGGTCGGCGACGTAGTTCCACTGCGCGAGCTGGAGGTGGTGGCCCGGGACGCCCTCGTGGTACCAGGTGGAGACCAGGTCCCAGACCGGGAAGCGGTCCCGGCCGACCAGCGGCAGCCAGGTCCGCCCGGGACGGCTGAAGTCCAGCGAGGGCGCGGTGTAGTACGGCGCGGCGGCGCTGCCCGCCGGGGCGATCCTCGACTCGACCCGGGTGACCGGCTCGGCCAGGTCGAAGTGGGTGCCCTGGAGGTCCCGGACGGCCTGGTCCATCAGGCCCTGGAGGTACTCCCGGGCGGCCTCGGCACCCTCGATCGCCGGGCCGTCCGACTCCAGCCAGCGCATCGCCGCGAGCGGACCCGCGCCCGGCAGGACCTTCTCGGCCTCGGTCTCCATCTGCGCCAGCAGGTCGTGGAACTCGCTCCAGGCCCAGGCGTAGGCCTCGTCGAGGTCCAGGTCGGCACCGGTCCAGTAGCGCACCCAGCGGACGTAGCGCTCCCGGCCCGCGGTGTCCGGGGCGCCGGCCGCGGCCGGGCCGTACACGTCGCGCAGCCAGTCCCGCAGCTCCGCCAGCGCCTCGGCGGCGGCCACCGCGTGCTTCGACAGCTCGGGGTGCAGGCCCTCCGGCGCGCCCTGGACGAAGGTGCCGAACCAGGCACCGGGCACCCGCTCGGCGGCGGGCGTGTCCTCGCCCAGCCACTCGGCGAACTGCCCGAGCACCGTGGCCACCTGGCGCGGGCCGGACAGCAGGCCGCGCTCGACGCCCTCCGTCAACGTGCGCCGGTACTGCGCGAACGCCTCCGGGAGCCGCGCCATCCGGCGGCCGATCACCTGCCACTCGGCCTCGGTGTCGGTGCCCATCAGGGTGAAGGACTCCCGCACGTCGTGCACCGGGGAGCCCAGGTTGCGCAGCGAGCGGAAGTTCTCCCCCGCCTCGTGGACGGCGAGTTCGGCGGTCAGCCGCTCGCGCAGCAGCCGGGCGCAGCGGCGCTCCGCCTCATCGTCGGCGGCACCGGCCCGCTCGGCCTCGTCGAGCTTCGCCAGGGTGCGGCGGGCGAGGTCGGCGACGGCCTCGGGACCGGCCGGGGAGAGGTCGGGAAGCCGGTCGTCGTCAAGGTTGAGACCGAGGTACACCGCGGTCAGCGGGTCGAGCTCGGCCAGTTCGCGGACGTGGTCGTCGGCGATGCGGCGAGGGGTGGCGCCGTCGGCGGTGATCAGTTCTTCACGCATTCGGACATCATTTCGTGGCGCGGCAGCTTTGCAACCCCTTTGCGAGCCGGGTTCGCCTGCGAAAATCCGTTCGGCGCGACCGGATCCGATCCGTCCGGCGCCCATTACGCTTGGCCGCCATGGAAGCCAGCCCCGCCCCGGCCGCACCCGAGCCGCGCCCGCGCCGCACCGGCTACCGGCGGCTGCCGGTCCAGCAGCGGCGCGAGCAGCTGATCGCGGTCGCCCTGGAGCTGTTCGCCTCCCGGCCGCCCGAGGAGGTGGGCCTGGACGACGTCGCCGAGGCCGCCGGGGCCTCCCGCCCGCTGGTGTACCGCTACTTCGCGGGCGGCAAGCAGCAGTTGTACGAGGCCGCGCTGCGCACCGCGGCGGACGAGCTGAGCAGCCGCTTCGCGCTGCGGCTGAGCGGGACGCCGTCCGAGCAGCTGTCGGCGGTGCTGGACGGCTACTTCGCCTTCGTGGCCGAGCACGACGCGGGCTACTCGGCGCTGCTGCGCGGCGGTTCGGTGGTGGAGACGGCCCGCACCTCGGCGATCGTGGACGACGTCCGGCGGGAGGCGCTGCGCCGGACGCTGCGCCACCTGGGCGTGCGGGAGGCCGGGCCGCGGCTGACGCTGCTGGTGCGCTCCTGGATCGCGGTGGTCGAGGGCGCGTCGCTGAGCTGGCTGGACGAGGGGCGCGCGCTGCCGGTGGCGGAGCTGCGCGACTGGCTGGTGGACCAGTTCACCGCGATGGCGGCGGCGACGGCGCTGCACGACCCGCAGACGGCCGAGGTGCTGGCGGGGGTGCTGGCGCTGGAGGGGCCGCGGCCGGAGCGGGCGGAGCGGCTGCGGGCGGTGCTGGGCGGCGGCTCCTAGCCGGCGCGGCCGCACCCGAGCGGTCCCGGCGCCCCTCCCGACCCCCGTGCCAAGGGTCGGGCGGCCCGCGCCGTTACGCCTTGCCGAGCACCTGGCGCTGGCGGCCGAGCCCGTCGACCTCGATCTCGACCACGTCGCCCGGGGCGAGGTACGGCGTGCCGGGGCGGCCCAGGGTGACCCCCGCCGGGGTGCCGGTGATGACCACGTCGCCGGGCTCCAGCACCATGAACCGGCTCGCGTAGCGGACCAGTTCGAGCACCGGGAAGACCATCTCCGCGGTGCTGCCGTGCTGCCGCCGCTCGCCGTTGACCCACAGCCGCAGGGTCAGCGCCTGCGGGTCGGCCACCTCGTCGGGGGTGACCAGCCAGGGCCCGAGCGGGGTGAAGGTCTCCGCCGACTTGCCCTTGTCCCACTGGCCGCCGCGCTCGAACTGGAAGGCCCGCTCGGTGACGTCGTTGGCGATCGTGTACCCGGCGATCACCCCGGCCGCCTCGGCGTGCGAGTCCAGGTAGCGGGCGGTGCGGCCGATCACGACGGCCAGCTCGGCCTCGTAGTCGGTCTTCTCGCCGCCGCGCGGCACCAGCACCTCGTCGTACGGGCCGACCACGGTGGAGCCCGGCTTGAGGAAGATGACCGGCTCGGCCGGGATCGCGGCCCCGGCCTCGGCCGCGTGGTCGCGGTAGTTGAGCCCGATGCCGACCACCTTGCCCGGCCGGGGCACCGGTGCGCCCACCCGCAGGCCGTCGAGGTCCAGCACCGGCAGGACGCCGGCGGCCGCGTCCCGGGCCAGTGCGGCCGGGTCCAGCCCGGCCAGGAAGGCCCCGTCGAGGTCGCGGGTCCGCCCCGAGAGGTCGTACGCGGTGCCGTCCTCACCCAGGACGACCGGGCGCTCGGCGCCCGCGGGTCCGACGCGCAGGAGCTTCATCGATCCGTCACCAACCTTTCGTCGCAGCTCACCGGGGCGGCCCGGAGGCCGCTCCCGAGTCCGGCAACGAGGTATACCAACGCGCCGGGGCGGCGGGCCAGACCGTCCCGATGGGCGAAATCCTCCCGGTTGGCGCTCCGGCCGCCGCCCCGGCTCGGCGGCCCGCACGGTTGACACCCCGGGGGCCGACCGCGCGGAGGCGGCTCAGCCGTCCTGCGCGCCGCCGCCGAGCAGCGCCGCCAGGGCGACGGCCCGCGGCCGGCCCGGGCCGAGCCGGGCGGCCTCCCGCTGCCAGTGCGCGAGGTCGCGCCGGACGTCCGCCCGGGCCTCCGGGGTGGCACCGGGCACCTGGGCCAGTTCGTCCAGCAGGGCGGCGGCCGCGCCCGGGCTGCCGTCCCGGGCCAGCCAGAGGGCCAGGTCGTGGCAGGTGCGCAGGGTGCGCGGGTCCTCCGGGCCGCAGATCCGGGCGAAGTCGGGGACGAGCGCGGTGAGGATCTCCACCGCCTCCGCGGCCTCGCCGGCCTCCCCGTGCCGCCAGGCCCGGTCGGCCCGCCGGCGCAGCTGCTCCGGGCTGGGGTCGTCCGGGCGCAGCATCCCGGGCCGGATGGCGCGCAGCCGCTCCAGCACCTCGGCGGCACCGGCCGGCCGCTGTCCGGGCCGCTTGGCGAGCAGTTCGGCGACCAGCCCGGCCAGGGCCGGGTCCTTGCCGCGCACCCGGGGCGGGACCTCCTCCAGGTGCTTGTACATGTACTCGGCGGCCGAGGCGGCGCGGAACGGGCGGGTGCCGGTGCAGACCTCGTACAGCATGATGCCGAGCGCGTAGAGGTCGGCCCGGCCGTCCACCGGGCCGCCGGACCAGCACTCGGGCGCCAGGTACGGGACGGTGCCGACCACGTTGCCGGTGGAGGTGAGCCGGACGGTCTGGGTGACCAGTCGGGCGATGCCGAAGTCCAGGACCTTGGCCCGCTCCCCGTCCTCCACGATCATCACGTTCTCGGGCTTGATGTCCCGGTGGACGATCCCCGAGCGGTGCGCGGCGTCCAGCGCCTTGCACACGTGCCGCATCCAGCGCAGCCCCTGCTTGTGGTCCGGCCGGCCGTCCTTGAGCACCTCGGACAGCGCCCGGCCGCGGACCAGCTCCATCACCAGGTACGGGATCTTCCCGGAGCCGGACTCCGTCCACCCGTAGTCGTACACGGTGACGATGTGCGGGTTGTTGAGGCCGCCGGCCGTCCGGGCCTCGCGGACGAACCGGCTGACCGCCTCCCGGTCGGTGGCGTGCTCGGCGAGCAGCACCTTGACCGCGACCGGCCGGTCGATGGTCGTGTCGGTCGCCCGCCAGACCACGCCGAAGCCGCCCCGGCCCAGCTCCTGCTCCAGCCGGAAGCGGCCGCCGAGCACCTCGCCCTTCTCCATTCCCTCCCCCAACCCGACCGCGCCCGCTCGGCGTTCGCCGCCGGAGGGGTCGGAGGGGTCACCATAGCGGCGGGCGGGGACGAACGGGTGAACGAGCCGGGCCCACTTCCGGCAGCTACGGCTTGGGCAGCCCGGGCGGGTTGATCTCGGAGCTCTTCACGGCCTCGTTGTCCAGGCCCCAGCGCTTGAGCACCTGCCCGTACGTGCCGTTCCTGATCACCTCGTCGATCGCCCCATTCAACGCCTTGACCAGGCCGTTGTCCTTCCGGGTGGTCGCCGCGATCTTGCCGAGGACGTCCGCGCCGCCGCCCGAGTAGGTGCCGACGACCTCGGTCTCGCCGGTCTGCACGGCGTGGAAGGCCAGACTGGGGTTGGGGCCGGTGTAGACCTCGATCCGGCCGGAGGAGAGCGCCAGGTAGTACTCGGTGCCCTGGAAGTACTTGATGTCGATCGGCTTGAGGCCGTTCCTGACGTTCTCCTCGCTCCAGGAGACCAGCAGCTTCTCCTGGTTGGTGCCGGTGGCGACGCCGACCGTCTTGCCCGCGAGGTCCCTGGGGCCGGTGACCTTGAGGCCGCCGCCCTTCTTCGCCTCGAAGCCCAGGACGTCCAGCCGGTAGGTGGCGAAGTCGTACTTCTCCTTGCGCGCCTCGGTGACGGTGATGTTGGACAGGCCGACGTCGTACTTGCCGCTGTCCAGGCCGACGAAGATGTTCTCCCAGGAGACCGGGTTGAACTCGACCTTGAGGCCGAGCACGTTGCCGATCAGGAGGGCGAGATCCGGTTCGACGCCGATGATGGTCTTGTCGTCGTCGGCGTAGAAGTCCAGCGGCGGGGTGGAGCCGATGGAGTCGACGACGCTCAGCGTCCCCTTCCGTCTGATCTCCTCCGGGACCAGCGCGGCGATCGCGTCGACCTTGGGCGTGGTGACCCGTTCCTGGTTCGGCGACAGGTTCACCACCGTGCCGTCCGGCGCGGTGCTGCCCTTGGCCGGGGCGAGCTCCCCCGCCGCGCCCGTGGCGCCGCTGCCGCAGCCGGCCAGGACGAGGGCTGCGGTGAGCGCGGCGGCGGTCACGAGGGCGCGACGGGGTAGGGACATGGCGGAACTCCTGCTCGGTGAAGGGGGGTTGGGGAAGGGGAAGGTCAGAGGACCTTGGCCAGGAAGGCCCGGGTGCGCTCGTGCCGCGGCCGGTCCAGGACCTCGGCGGGCGGGCCCTGCTCGACCACCACGCCGCCGTCCATGAAGACCACGGTGTCGGCGACCTCGCGGGCGAAGCCGATCTCGTGGGTGACCACGATCATCGTGGTGCCGCTGCGGGCCAGGTCCTTGATGACGTCCAGCACCTCGCCGACCAGCTCCGGGTCGAGCGCCGAGGTCGGCTCGTCGAACAGCAGCACCTTCGGCTCCAGCGCCAGCGCCCGGGCGATCGCCACCCGCTGCTGCTGCCCGCCGGACAGCTGCCGGGGGTAGGCGGCGGCCTTGTCGGCCAGCCCGACCCGCTCCAGCAGCGCCAGCGCCGTCGCCCTGGCCTCGGCCCGGGGGCGGCGCAGCGCGGAGACCGGCGCCTCGACCAGGTTCTCCAGCACGGTGAGGTGCGGGAACAGGTTGAAGTTCTGGAACACGAAGCCGATGCCGGTGCGCTGGCGCAGCACCTCGCGCTCCTTGAGCTCGTACAGCCGGTCGCCGGAGCGGCGGTAGCCGATCAGCTCGCCGTCGATGGCGACGTGGCCGCGGTCCAGCTTCTCCAGGTGGTTGATCGCGCGCAGCAGGGTGGACTTGCCGGAGCCGGACGGGCCGAGCACCACGGTCACCGAGCCGGCCGGGACGTCCAGGTCGACCCCGCGCAGCACCTCCAGCCGGCCGAAGCTCTTGTGCAGGCCGCGGACCTGCACCATCGGGGCGGCCGGGCTCGGGGCGGCCGGGCTCGGCTCGGGCTTCGTCAGGGTGGTCACGACTGTCCTCCGGGGGTACGGGCGGCGGCGGGCCGGGTGCGGTCCGGCAGGCTCCGGGCGAGGGCCCGGACGCGCTGCCACGGGGTGGGCGGCGGGGTGCGCTGGGCGCCGCGGGCGAAGTGGCGCTCGACGTAGTACTGGCCGACCGAGAGCACGGTGGTCAGCAGCACGTACCAGACGGTGGCGACCATCAGCAGCGGCACCACCCGGCCGGTGCGGCCGTAGACCACCTGGGCCTGGTAGAAGAGCTCGCCGATGGCCATCACGTAGACCACCGAGGTGCCCTTGAGCAGCGAGATCACCTCGTTGGCGGCGGCCGGCAGGATGCCGCGCATGGCCTGCGGCAGCACGATCCGCCGGCCCTGCCGCCAGCGCGGGATGCCGAGCGCGGCGGCGGCCTCGCGCTGGCCGGCGTCCACCGCGATGATGCCGCCGCGGATGATCTCGGCGGCGAACGCGGCCTGGTGCAGCCCGAGGCCGAGCACCGCCGCGCCGAGCGCGCTGAGCACCCCGACCGTCTCGACCTCGCCGAAGGTCGGGCCGAAGGGGATGCCGATCCCGAACCGCTTGTACAGGTAGGAGAGGTTGAACCAGAACACCAGCTGGACGATCAGCGGGATCGAGCGGAACACCCACACGTAGGCCCAGGCGATGGAGCGCAGGATCGCGCTGCGGGACAGCCGCATCGCGGCCACCACGGTGCCCAGCAGGAAGCCCAGCACCGTGCCGTAGGCGGTGAGTTCGAGGGTCCGTCCGATCGCCCGGAGGATGGTGTCGGCGGTGAAGTAGAGCCGGAAGGTGGCCCAGTCCCAGCCGGGGTTGGTGGCCAGGCCGTGGGCGAACTGGGCGAGCACGACCAGCGCGGCGATCCCGGCGGCCCAGCGCCAGGGGTGCCGGGCGGGGACGGTGCGCAGGCCGGCCAGCCGGTCGAGGTCGAGGGCGGCGGCCGGGGCCGGCCGGCTGGGCGGGGCCGCGCTGGTCCCGGTGGTGGCGCTGGTCCCGGTGGTGGCGGTGGTGGCGGTGGTGGCGGTGGTCATCGGGGGTCTCCTTCGCTCGGGCCGGCGCTCAGGCGTGCTCGGGCGGGCTGATCTGCGACTCCTTGATCGCCGACTCGGCGACCCCCCACTTGCGCAGGATCCGCTCGTACGTCCCGTCCTTGATCAGCTGGTTGACCGCCGCCTGGAGGGCCGGGGCGAGCTTCGAGCCCTTCTTCAGGGCGAAGCCGACGTCGAGGCGGTGGAACTCGTTGAGGAAGCGGGTCCCGGAGGCCTCCTGCGCGACCTGGTGGCGCAGGCCGTTGATGGTGGACATCTCGATGTCCACCCGGCCCTGCTGGAGGCTGGTCAGCAGGGCGCCGCTCTCGCTGAACGCCTTGACCTCGTACGGCTTCTTCCCGGCGTCGGTGCAGACGCTCTTCCGGCTGTTGAGGGTGGTCTCGAAGGTGGTGCCGGCGCCGGTGCCGATGGTCAGTCCGCACAGCTGGACCAGGTCGGTGACCGGCTGGATCGCGGTGTTGTCCTTCTTCACCGCGAAGCCCTGGCCGTCGTCGATGTAGGTGACGAAGTCGATGGTCTTCAGCCGGGCCGCGGTGACCCCGAAGTTGCCGGTGCCGACGTCGTACTTCCCGCTGTCCAGGGCGGGCAGGATGGTCTCGAAGGCGGCCTGCTCGCGCTGCACGGTCAGGCCGAGCAGCCTGGCCACCGCGTCGGTGAAGTCCACGTCGATCCCGGCGGGCCTCCGGTCGGCCTGGTCGGTGTAGAAGGCGCTGGGCGGCGTGCCGAAGGACGAGCCGAACCTGATCGTGCCGGCGGCGCGGACGTCCTCGGGCAGCAGCGCGGCGGCGGCCTGCGAGGTCCTGAGGCCGGAGACGAGGTCCTCGGTGGCGGCGGCGGACGGACCGCCCGCCGCCGCGCCCGCGATCTTCGGGTCCGAGCCGCAGGCGGCCAGGGCCAGGACCGGCAGCAGGGCGGCGGTCGCGAGCAGGCGGCGGCGGACGGTGCTGGTTCTCACGGGGGGCCTTTCAGGGAGTGTGGGCCAGAACGGGCGACTGCGGTCCGAGGACCGGCAGCCGCTTCTCGAAGGGGAGCGGGCCGATGGTCAGCGGATCGGCCGAGACGTCGAACAGCGGGGTGTAGCCGGCCGCCAGGTAGAGGTTCCTGGCCTCGGGCTGGCGCGGCCCGGTGGTGAGGTAGAACCGGCTGTAGCCGGCCGCGACGGCCGTCCGCTCCAGCTCGGCCAGCACCCGGCGGGCCAGGCCCCGGCGGCGGTGCGCGGAGTGCGTCCACATCCGCTTCACCTCGGCGGTGCGCTCGTCGTAGCGCTTGTACGCGCCGCCGGCCACCGGTTCGCCGTCCTCCAGCAGGAGCAGCAGCACGCCGTGCGGCTCGGCGAAGGCCTCGCCCGGGTAGCGGGTCATCTCCTGGTGCGCCTCGGGGCCGTACCGGGTGACGTACTCGTGGGTGAGCTCGCGCAGCAGCGGTTCGACCAGGGGGTCGTCGACGGACGCCTTGCGGAACTCCCACCCGCCGGCCGCGCTCACGCCTGCGCCGCGATCAGCTGGTGGCGGTCGCGCTCGGCGCGCTCGGCCCGGGCGGCCCCGGCCTTGGCGGCGTCCCGCTTGGCGACCTCCTCGCGGACGATCGGGATGACGTACCTGCCGAAGTCGATCGCGTCGTCCAGCAGGTGGTAGCCGCGCGCGGAGAGGATGTCCACACCGAGGTCGTAGTAGTCGAGCAGCGCCTGGGCGACCGTCTCCGGGGTGCCGACCAGCGCGTTGGAGTTGCCCGCCCCGCCGGTCGCCGCGGCGGTCGGGGTCCACAGCGCGCGGTCGTAGCGCTCGCCGGCCTCGGCGATCTCGATCAGCCGCCGGGAGCCGGTGTTCTCGGGCGTCACGGCCTCGGGGGTGGTCCCCGGCCGGTCGGCGCCCCGGCGGGCCCGGATCGCGGCCACCGTCCGGTGCGCCTTCTCCCAGGCCAGCGCCTCGGTCGGCGCGATGATCGGCCGGAACGCCACCTGGATCCGCGGCACGTCGGTGCGCCCGGCGGCCCGGGCCGCCTCCCGCACCCGCTCGATCTGCTCGGCGGTGCGGGCCAGCGGCTCGCCCCACAGGCAGTAGACGTCCGCCTCGGCGCCGCCGGCCGCGTAGGCCGCGTCCGAGGAGCCGCCGAAGGAGACCCCGGGGCGCGGCTGCTGCACGGGGAAGACGTCCGAGACGAAGTCGTTGAAGCGGTAGTGCGGGCCCTCGTGGTCGAAGGGCTCCCGGCTGGTCCAGGCCTTCTTGACGATGCCGATGTACTCGCGGGTGCGCTCGTAGCGCTGGTCCTTGGTCAGGAAGTCGCCCTCGCGCTGCTGCTCGTGGTCGTTGCCGCCGGTGATGAAGTGGACGGTCAGCCGGCCGTCGCTGATCCGGTCGAGCGTCGCGAAGGTCTTGGCCGCGAAGGTCGGGTAGGAGACGTTGGGCCGGTGCGCCAGCAGGATCTGGAGGCGGTCCAGGTGCGAGGCGAGGAAGGCCGCCGCGGCCGCCGGCTCGGGGGCGCCGGCCCCGTACGCGAAGAGCACCCGGTCCCAGCCGTGGTCCTCGTGCGCCCGGGCCAGCCGCAGGGTGTAGTCGCGGTCGAAGGCGGCGGTGGTGCGGGCGGTGGTCTCCGAACCGTCGCCGGTGGCGGCGATGCCGAGGAATTCGACGGGCATGGCGGAACCTTTCGGGGTGGGTGGAGGTCCGGTGGACCGCGGGTGGGCGGCACCGGAGGCGGCCGCGGCGGGGCGGCCGTCGAGCGGGTGACGGTGGGAGGGGTGCGGGAGCGGAGGTACCGGACGACGGGAGGGCCGGAGCGCGGGAGGGCCGGAGCGCAGTGCGGGGCCATCGGCGGCAGCGGGGGCCTGACGCGTCGCCGGTCGTCGACGACGGATCCGGCCGCGACGGGGCGGTCCGAGGGAGGGCTCTCCCCGCCGGGGGATCAGGCCGGACGGGCGGCCCGCTGCCGGGTCAGCCGCGACACGCCGCGGACCACACCCGACCGAAGTCGATGTGGTCGCGGGTGACCAGGGGCTGCTCGGCGTACATGGCCCCAAGTTGAACAGTCGGCCGATCGGTACGTCAACCATCCATCATTGCCGCACTGTTGCGATCTCCTGTCGGTTTTTCGACGCGCTTCGACGAAGCCGTCCGGCACCCCCGACCACCCTTGACAGCCGTCGATCGCGCGTGCGTACGATCGACGCGGAGTGCAGTGCCACGCGCCGGCCGTGTTGAGGGACACGGGCCGCCGCCCCCGTACGTGACCACCGCCGTACCTCTCCCCGCCCGCACTCCGCCCAGGAGCCGCCGCCATGGCCACCCCGCAGGACGTCCTGCCCGCCCCCACCCTCCTCGACCGCCCCGACGCGCCGCCCGCCCCCGAGGCCCGGATCGTCGCCCGCCGCAAGCCCGGCCAGTGGGCCGCGGCCGCCGTCGCCCTGCTGCTGGCCGCGATGGCGGTCAACTCGGTGGTCCGCAACAAGGCCTTCCAGTGGAGCGTGGTCGCCGACTGGTTCACCGCCCGCTCCGTGCTCGACGGCCTCGCCCTGACCCTCTGGCTGACCGCCGCCACCCTCGCCCTCGGCTTCGTGCTCGGCACCGTCCTCGCCACCATGCGGCTGTCCGACAACCCCGTCCTGCGCACGCTCAGTTGGGGCTACATCTGGGTGTTCCGCTCCACCCCGCCACTGGTGCAGCTGCTGTTCTTCTTCAACATCGGCGCGCTCTACCCGACCCTCGGCCTGGGCATCCCGTTCGGCCCCGAGTTCGTCACGGTCAAGACCGTCAACCTGATGGGCCCCACCCTCACCGCCGTCATCGGCCTCACCCTGCTGGAGACCGCGTACGCCGCCGAGGTGATCCGCGGCGGCATCCTCTCCGTCGACCGCGGCCAACTGGAGGCGGCGGCCGCGCTCGGGCTCGGCCGGTGGCGGGTGCTGCGCCGGATCGTGGTGCCGCAGGCGATGCGGGCGATCGTGCCGACCGCCGGGAACATGCTGATCGGCGCGCTCAAGGGCACCAGCATCGTCAGCGTGCTGGCCGTCTCCGACCTGCTCTACTCGGTGCAGCTGGTCTACCTCCAGTCGTACCAGGTCATCCCGATGCTGATGGTCGCCACCATCTGGTACCTGGTGGTCACCACCCTGCTGTCCATCGGGCAGTACTACGTGGAGCGCCGCTTCGCCCGGGGCGCCACCCGCGACGGCCTGCCGCCCACCCCGCTGCAGCGGGCCCGCGCGGCCCTCGTCAAGGTGGTGCGGGCATGACGGAGCTCGTCATCGTCGGCGCCGGCCCGCGCGGCACCGGGCTGCTGGAGCGGATCGCCGCCAACTCCGCCGAACTCCTGCCCGCCAACCGGCCGTTGGCGATCCACCTGGTCGACCCGTACCCGCCGGGCGCGGGCCGGATCTGGCGCCACGACCAGTCCCCGCTGCTGCGGATGAACTCGATGGCCGAGGACGTCACCATGTTCACCGACGAGCGCTCCACCCTCGAAGGACCGGTCCGCCCCGGCCCCTCGCTCGCCGAATGGGCGCCCCGGCAGGAGGAGTTCGCGCCCTACCGGGAGGTCGCCGACCCGGCCGTCCGGGCCGAGCTGCGCACCCTCGCCCCCACCGACTTCCCCACCCGCCGGGCCCAGAGCGCCTACCTGGACTGGGTGTTCCGCCGCGCCGTCGCCGAACTGCCGGCGCACGTCACGGTCACCGTCCACCGCGACACCGTCCGCCGGATCGAGGGCCCGGCCGACGGCCCGCAGACCGTCCGCCTCGGCGACCGGACCCTCGCCGCCGACCACGTCGTGCTCACCCTCGGCCACCTCGACTCCGTCCCGCACCCGCGCTACGCCGCCGACGCCCGGTTCGCCGCCCGGCACGGCCGCTTCCACCTCCCGCCCGCCTACTCCGCCGACGCGGCCGACGACCTGGCCGCCCTCGCCCCCGGCGAACACGTGCTGCTGCGCGGCCTCGGCCTCGCCTCGGTGGACCTGGTCGCCCTGCTCACCGAGGGCCGCGGCGGCCGCTTCGAGCCCACCGGGGACGGGCCCGCGCTGCGCTACCTCCCCTCCGGCCGCGAGCCGGTGCTCCACCTCGGCTCCCGGCGCGGCGTCCCGTACCACTCCAAGACCGGCTACCGGCTCCAGGGGCCGCCCGCCCCGCTCCCCCGGTACTTCGACGAGGCCGCCGTGGACGCCGTGCTCACCACCGGCGGACAGCTCGAACTGCGGCGCGACTTCTGGCCGTTGATGGCCAAGGAGATCGCCTTCGGGCACTACCACGAGCTGTTCCACGCCCACCCCGGGCGCACCGCCCTGCCCTGGCCGGAGTTCCTCGCCCGCTACGACCGGCACGCCTGGTACTCCCCCGAACTCGCCGCCCTGGTCGCCGAGGCCGTCCCCGACCCGGCCGACCGGATCGACTTCGAACGGCTCGACCACCCGCTGGCCGGGCTCGAACTCGGCACCGACGAGGAGCTCCAGGCGCACCTGCGCGGGTACGTCACCGCCGACGCCGACCGCCGCGCCGACCCCGCGCACAGCGCCGACCTCGGCGCCTTCCTCGCCCTGCTCTCGCTGTTCGGCCGGCTCCCCCGGGTCGTCGCCAGCGGCCGGCTCACCGCCCGCTCCCTCGCCGAGGAGGTGGACGAGTGGTTCTTCGGCTACTTCAGCTTCCTCGCCTCCGGCCCGCCCGGGTTCCGGCTGCGCCAGCTGCTCGCCCTCTCCGAGGCCGGGGTGGTGCGCTTCCTCGGCGCGGACGTACGGATCGAACGGGACGAGGCGAGCGGTACCTGGCGGGCCTCCGGCGCCACCGTGCCCGGCCACCACGTCACCGCGACGGCCCTGGTCGAGGCGTACCTGCCCAAGCACGCGCTGGCCCGCACCCTGGACCCGGTGCTCGGCGAACTGCACCGCACCGGACGGATCGTCGAGGAGGTGGTCACCGACCCGGACTACACCCACCGCTCCGGCCTGGTCACCATCGCCGCCGCCGACAGCCGGCTGCTGGACCCGGCCCTCGGCGGCGCCCCGCACCCGCGCCGCACCGCCCTCGGCCCGCACACCAGCCTGCGCGCGGCCGCCGCCTTCGCCCGCCCCCGCACCGACGCCCCCGGCTTCCGGCAGAACGACGCCGCCGCCCGCGCCCTGCTCCGGGCCCTGGCCGCGCTCCCGGCGGCCGCGCCGGCGCTGGCGGCGTGCGCACGGTGACGGCGGTATCGGCCTGAGCACCGCGGCGACGGCACCGGCGTGGCCTGGGCGCCGTGGCGGCGGCGCTCAGGCCCCGAAGATCTCCTCCACCAGGTCCTCGTCCGAGACGTGGTCCGGCGCGTCGAACACCACGTCCGCGACGCCCTTCAGGCCGATCCCCCGGTCCAGCGCGTCCATGCAGGCCCGGGCCTGCTCGTCGGTGGCGAAGTCCCACACCCGCAGCCGCCGCACCAGCACCAGCGCCTCCATCGGGCTCATCCGCGGCGTCCGGCGGCGCGGCCCCGGCCCCTTGCGGCCGGCCTCGGCCAGCTGCCGCTGGTAGCCGGCCAGGTCCTGCCAGGCCTGCACGGTGCTCGGGTGCTGCTCGCCCAGCACCCGGGCGAGGTCCGGCAGCAGCCCGTGCAGCTGGATCACCGCGCCCTGCGGGTCGCCCCGGTTGGCCTGGTGCAGCGCGAGGTCGTGCCGGGCCTTCAGGACCCGGGGGTCGTACGGGCCCCAGGCGGCGTGCAGGTCGGGCAGCAGCTCGTGCATCAGCCGGATCGTGGTGATCGGCGCACCGCTCTCGCCGACGCACCAGACCAGGTGGTAGCGGGCGCCGAGGGTGTCCGGGTCGAGCGGGCCGAGCGCCGAGCGCATGTCGCCCACCAGGGCGGTCAGCAGCCGGATCGCGCCGTTCAGGTCCCCGGTCCGGCTGAGGTACCAGGCGAAGTCCCGCCAGGTGCACAGGGTGTCCCGGTCGCTCGCGCCGAGCACGGTCACGCACTCCTGGGCGACGGTCTGCAGGAGCATCGCCGACTCGCCGGCCGTCGCCGCCCGGTAGGCGGCCGACCGGCGCTCGCGCAGCCCGGCCCGTACGGCCTCGGAGGGCGGCGCGGCCGTCACCGGCGGCGTGGTCAGCGGCGGCAGCACCGACGGGACGGCGGGCGGCGCGGCGGGAGCGGGAACAGCGGGCGCGGGAACGGCAGGCGGCACGGTGGGCGGGGGAACGGCGGGCGCGGGAACGACCGGCGGGGCGCTCGGCGGAGGCGGCACCACCGGTGCCGGGCGCTCCACCACCACCGTCGGCACCGGCGCCGGCGCACCCGCCCGGCCGCCCGCCCACCCGGCCAGCTCGGCGAGCCGCCGCTCGACCGTACGGGCGTCGGCCGGCCGGTCCGCCGGGTCCTTCGCCAGCAGCTCCGCGACCAGCCCGGCCACCTGCGGCGGCAGCCCGAACTGCGCCGGGTCCAGCGGCGCGGGCACCTCGTTGAGGTGCTGGTACATCAGCACCGGCGTCGAGTCCCCGCCGAACGGCCGTGCCCCGGTGAAGAGTTCGACCAGGACGCAGCCCAGCGCGTACAGGTCGGCCCGCCCGTCCACCCGGCCGCCGGTCCACCGCTCGGGCGCCATGTACGCCGGGCTGCCGACGATCGTCCCGGTGGTGGTCAGCCCGCCCGCGCCGGTGTCCAGCTGGGCGATGCCGAAGTCCAGCACCTTCAGGTGCCCGGCGTCGGTGATCATCACGTTGTCCGGCTTGATGTCCCGGTGCACCATGCCCGCGTCGTGCGCGGCGGCCAGCGCGCCGCTGATCTGCCGCCCCCAGCGCAGGCTGAGCCCGGGCTCGGGCACCCCCGCCTCCAGCACCTCGGTGAGGGTGCGGCCGGTGAGCAGCTCCATCACCAGGTAGGTGACCTCCTCGCCGCCGAGCTCGCACTGCCCGAGGTCGTGCACCGTGACGATGTGCGGGTGCGAGAGGTTGCCGGCCGCGCCGGCCTCCCGGACGAACCGCAGCGCGGCCTTCGCCCGGTCGCCGCCGTGGTGCCCGATGACCTTGACCGCCACCGGCCGCCCCATCCGGGTGTCCTCGGCCCGCCACACCACCCCGAACCCGCCCTGCCCGAGCTTCTCCACCAGCTCGTACCGGCCGTCCAGGACGTCCCCGACTCGCACGCGCGCTCCCCTCCCGCCATGACGCCCAGACTCTACCGACGCCGGCCGCCGCCCTTCGCCCCGCCGTCGCCCCTCCCCGCCCGCCCCCTCCCCCGGCCCCCGGCCAGGTGGAAGGATGGAATCGAACCCCCGCACGAAGGCGGCGGTACGCACCAGCAGAGCCCGAGGAGAGCGGCCATGGCCAAGCAGGCCCCGCAGAGCGACCCGGCGCAGGACGCCCCCGAGGTGTCCGCGCCCCAGCACGCCGCCGCCGGGCTGCCCGCCGTCGGCCACAGCCTGCGGATGGCCGCCGAGCAGATGGGCGCCCGCCGCACCCTGGCCACCCTGCTCAAGGTCAACCAGCAGGACGGCTTCGACTGCCCCGGCTGCGCCTGGCCGGAGCCGGACAAGCCGCACACCGCCGAGTTCTGCGAGAACGGCGCCAAGGCCGTCGCCGAGGAGGCCACCGAGCGCCGCGTCCGCGCCGAGTTCTTCGCCGCCCACCCGGTCGCCGACCTGGCCGAGCGCTCCGGCTACTGGCTGGGCCAGCAGGGCCGGCTCACCCAGCCGATGCTGCTGGACGAGGGCGCCACTCACTACACGCCGGTCTCCTGGGACGACGCCTTCGCGCTCGTCGCCGAGGAGCTGAAGGCCCTGGACACCCCGGACGGCGCCGCCTTCTACACCTCCGGCCGGACCAGCAACGAAGCCGCCTTCGCGTACCAGCTGTTCGCCCGCCGGCTCGGCACCAACAACCTGCCGGACTGCTCCAACATGTGCCACGAGTCCTCCGGCTCGGCGCTCACCGAGACGCTCGGCGTCGGCAAGGGCAGCGTCAGCCTGAAGGACCTCTACCAGGCCGACCTGATCATCGTGGCCGGCCAGAACCCGGGCACCAACCACCCCCGGATGCTCTCCGCGCTGGAGCGCGCCAAGCGGGCGGGCGCCACGATCGTCAGCGTCAACCCGCTGCCGGAGGCCGGCCTGGAGCGGTTCAAGAACCCGCAGCACGCGCGCGGCCTGGTCGGCCACGGCACCAAGCTGACCGACCTCTTCCTGCAGATCCGCCTCGGCGGGGACCTCGCGCTGTTCCGCGCGCTGAACCGGATCGTCCTGGAGCAGGACGGCGTCGACCGCGACTTCGTCGCCGAACACTGCTACGGCTTCGAGGAGTTCGAGGCCCAGGCGCGGCGGACCGACCGCGCCGAGGTGCTCGCCGCGACCGGCCTGCCCTGGGAGCAGATCGAGGAGCTCGGCCGGCTGGTGCTGAAGTCCGAGAAGATCATCGTCTGCTGGGCGATGGGCCTCACCCAGCACAAGCACGCCGTGCCGACCATCCGCGAGGTGGTCAACTTCCTGCTGCTGCGCGGCAACGTCGGCCGCCCCGGGGCCGGGGTCTGCCCGGTGCGCGGGCACAGCAACGTCCAGGGCGACCGGACGATGGGCATCTTCGAGCGCCCCGGCGACGCCTTCCTGGACGCCCTGGGCCGGGAGTTCGGCTTCGAGCCGCCGCGCGAGCACGGCCTCGACTCGGTGGACACCATCCGCGCCATGCGCGACGGCCGGATCGGGGTCTTCTTCGCGATGGGCGGCAACTTCGTCGCGGCCACCCCGGACACCGAGGTCACCGAGGCCGCGATGCGCAAGTGCCGGCTGACCGTCCACGTCTCCACCAAGCTCAACCGCTCGCACGTGGTCACCGGCGCCCGCGCCCTGATCCTGCCCACCCTCGGCCGCACCGACCGGGACGTCAGCGCACGCGGCGCCCAGTTCGTCAGCGTCGAGGACTCGATGGGCCAGGTGCACGCCTCGCGCGGCGGCCTGCGCCCGCCCGCCCCCGGCCTGCTCTCCGAGACCGCGATCGTCTGCCGGCTGGCCCGCACCGTGCTCGGGCCGCGGGACACCGTGCCGTGGGAGGACTTCGCCACCGACTACGACACCCTGCGGGACCGGATCGCCCGCGTCGTCCCGGGCTTCGAGGACTTCAACGAGAAGGTCCGCCGCCCCGGCGGCTTCACCCTGCCGCACGGCCCCCGGGACACCCGCACCTTCCCGACCGCGACCGGGAAGGCCAACTTCTCCGTCAACCCGCTGACCGCCCCCGAGGTCCCGCCGGGCCGGCTACTGCTCCAGACCCTGCGCTCGCACGACCAGTACAACACCACGATCTACGGCCTCGACGACCGCTACCGCGGCATCAAGGGCGGCCGCCGGGTGGTCCTGGTCAACCCCGCGGACGCCGAGGAGCTGGGGCTGACCGACGGCGGGTACGTCGACCTGGTCGGCGAGTGGAGCGACGGGGTGGAGCGCCGCGCCCCGCACTTCCGGGTCGTCCACTACCCCGTCGCCCGCGGCGGCGCGGCGGCCTACTACCCCGAGACCAACGTGCTGGTGCCGCTGGACTCCACCGCCGACATCAGCAACACCCCGACCTCCAAGGCGGTCGTGATCCGCTTCGCCCCCGACAGCGGCGCGTAACCCCGAGCACCGCGAAGGCCGCCCCGCGTCCGGTGACGTGGGGCGGCCTCCTCGTGGCCTGATCGGCGCGTCAGTGCGTCGGGGTGCCCAGCGGCAGCGTCGCCGTCGCACTGCCCGCGGCCGTGGCGGTCGCCGAACCGGTGCCGCTCGGGCTCCCCATCGGGGTGCCCGTCCCGGTCGGGGTGGGCGTGCCGGTCCCGCTCGGGGTGCCCGGCCCGGTCGGCGTCCCGGTCGGGGTCGTGGTCGGGGTCGTGGTCGGCGTGCCGCCGGTCGGCGTCCCCGGGTCGGTCGGCGTACCGGTGCCGCCCGGCGTGCTCGGCGTGCCCGGGTCGGTCGGCGTGCCCGGCACGGCCGGCGGCGTCACCGTGCCGCCCGTGGCCGGCGGGGCCGGCACCTGGTTGGCCGGGCTCGGCGCGATCGGCGTCACGGAGTCCCAGTTCGCCGGGAGGTCGGGCACCTTCCAGGCGCCGCCGGCCTCGTCCGCCGCACCGGTCGGGTCCGGACGGACGGCGCCGAGGATCGGCATCGAGCCGATCGGCGAGATCTTGATGAACGCCCCGGGCCGCGGCGCCTGCACGATCAGCCCGCCACCGATGTACATCCCGATGTGCGAGGCGTCCTGGAAGTACACCACCAGGTCGCCGGGCCGCAGCTGGTTGAGCGCCACGTGCGGCAGCTGCGCCCACTGCTCCTGGCTGGTGCGCGGGATCGGCCGGCCGGCGTGCAGCCAGGCCTGCGAGGTGAGGCCCGAGCAGTCGTAGGCGTCCGGGCCGGTGCCGCCCCACAGGTACGGCTTGCCCACCTGCGCCAGCGCGAAGGCGATCGCCCCGCGACCCTGCTGGGAGGGCGTGCGCTCGCCCTTGCCGAGCGCCCCGGAGGCGAGGAACGCGAGCTGCGCCTCGTCCGCCTTGGCCTTCTCCAGCTGCTCCAGCTCGGCCCGCTGGGCGCCGGTCAGGGTGGCGACCGTCTGCTCGACGGCGGCCAGGTCGGAGGCGGCCTTGGCCTTGGCCGCGTCCTGCTGGGCGACCAGCGCCTGGGAGGTCTTCAGCGCCTCCTCGGTCTGCTTCTTCAGCCCGTCCAGCGCGTCCCGGTCGCTCTTCAGCTTGTCCAGGAACTCCGACTGCGAGCGGCTGGCCGAGGCGAGCAGCTCGGCGATGACGACCGCCTCGTACGGGTCCTTGGAGAGCAGCAGCTCGGCGTAGGCCGAGGCGGACCCGTTGCGGTACTGCGCGGCGGCGAGCTGGGAGGCGATGTCGGTGCCGGCGTCGACCTGCTTCTGCTGGCGGTCCTGCCGGCCCTGGAGGTCGGTGAGCGAGGTCTGCTGCTCCGCCGCCTTGGCGACGGCGCCGTTGTACTGCTCGGTGGCGGCCTCGGCGCTCTGGTAGAGCGCGTGCAGCCGGTCGAGCAGCGGGCCGAGGGTGGCCTTGGCGTCGGCGAGCGGGTCCGCGCCGGCGACGACCTGCCCGGCTCCCGGGTCGGGTGCGGCCCAGGCGGCCGCCGCGCCGACCGGCAGCGCGAGCGCCGCGGCCGCGAGGACGGCTCCGCAGCGCAGTGCCGCCCGTACCCAGGGCCGTACGCGTGCCGTCTCCGCTCTCTGTCCCGCCCCGCCCATGGCTGGTCCTCCCCGCCGCGCACTGCCCCTGTCCCGGCTTCCCGGATCCCGCAGATCCTCCCACGGGTTACTCACCGGAAACAGGGCGCATGCGGACTGGGAGGTTAATTCTCGATTGACCTGTGAGACAGCTCTCAGCAAACCGGGTCGAACCGGCGCGTTCTTCGCTAATGTCCAGTTCAGCGCGCCGTATGTCACCCCGACGAAACCCAGTGGTCACTGCGAGTCAACCATTGGAACCACGATTCCCGACCCAGTTCACCTTCCGTTTACCAAGCAGACCTACGGTCGCGACGTCACCAACGTCCGTGCGACAACTACGACGATTGTTTGGGTATGGAACACATCTCGTTCCTGGTAGCCGTTGTGATCATCACGGCGCTCGCCTTCGACTTCACCAACGGGTTCCACGACACCGCCAACGCGGCCGCCACCGCGATCGCGACCGGGGCCCTTCGTCCGAAGGTCGCGGTCACCATCGCGGCCCTGCTCAACTTCGCGGGCGCGTTCCTGTCCGTGAAGGTCGCCACCACCATCTCCGGCGGCATCGTCAACGAGAAGGCCGGCGTCCATCCCGAGATCATCTTCGCCGCACTGGCCGGCGCGATCCTCTGGAACCTGCTGACCTGGCTGCGCGGCCTGCCGTCCAGCTCCTCGCACGCCCTGTACGGCGGCCTGATCGGCGCCACGATCGTCGGCGTCGGCACGAGCGGCGTCAACTTCGACACCGTGGTCACCAAGATCCTCATCCCGGCCGTCGCGTCCCCCTTCGTCGCCGGACTGGCCTCCTGGGGCGCCACCAAGCTGGCCTACGCGATCACCCGCAAGGGCAACACCGCGACCACCGAGAAGGGCTTCAAGACCGGCCAGGTCTTCTCCTCCTCGCTGATCTCGCTCGCGCACGGCACCAACGACGCCCAGAAGACGATGGGCATCATCACCCTGACCCTGGTCTCGGTCGGCGCCCTGCCGCACGGCGCGCTGCCCCCCACCTGGGTGATCGTCTCCGCCGGCGCGGCGATCGCGCTCGGCACCTACATGGGCGGCTGGCGGATCATCCGCTCGATGGGCAAGGGCCTGGCGGACATCCGCCCGCCGCAGGGCTTCGCCTCCGAGTCGGCCGCCGCGACCGTCATCCTGACCTCCTCGCACATGGGCTTCGGCCTCTCCACCACCCAGGTCTGCTCCGGCGGCATCATGGGCGCCGGCCTCGGCGGCCCGAAGGGCGAGCTGCGCTGGAGCCTGGTCCGCCGCATGGTCTACACCTGGGGCCTGACCCTGCCGGCCGCCGCGGTGGTCTCCGGCGGCGCCGCCCTGCTGGCCGAGCAGGGCAGCTGGGGCGTCGCCCTGGTCGGCGTCGTGCTGGTGGCCGGCGCGGCCGCGATGTGGGTGATCTCCCGCCGCCAGCCGGTCGGAGCGGACAACGTCAACGACGTCGACGTCACCCCGGTCGAGGTCGCACCGGCCGGTACCGCGAACACCCCCACCCCCGCCTCGACCACCGTCGCGGCCTGAGCGCCACCGGCTGAGGAGCACTCACCATGCACATCAAGTGGAACGCCCTGGCCCAGACCGCCGGTCTCAGCTTCGGCATCACCGTCGCCGTGGTCGCCGTCTTCGCGCTCGGCATCCTGGCGCTGTCCCGCCGCGAGGCCGCGGTGAGCGCCGCCGGTACGGGCGAGGGCACCGCCGGGGCCGCGGGCGGCGGGCGGCTGGCCCTGGCCGGCGCGTACGTCTGCTTCGCCCTGTGCGGCGGGGTCGTCCTCTACGGGCTGTCCCTGATCGCCGGCCACTAGCCACCGCACGCGCCGCGCACAACGGAACGGGCCGGGGAGTGTCTCCACACTCCCCGGCCCGTTCGCGTATCCCTGCCCGCGGTCGGTCCCGCCGGCCGGTCAGCCCTCCTGGGTGGTCCTCAGCACGGTCTCCCGGATGAAGAGGACGGTGACGAAGGCCAGCGCCGCGAACGGGGCGGCCCACAGGAAGACGGTGCCGACGCCGTGGCCGAAGGCGTCCGTCACCAGCGGCACGATCGGGGCCGGCAGCTTGGCCAGGTCCGGGATGCCGCCACCGGTCGCCGCGGGCGAGGCCGGGACGTGCGCCGCGGCCAGGTTCTCGGCCAGGTAGTGGCCGACCTTGTTGGTCATCAGCGCGCCGAGCGCGGAGACGCCCATCGCGCCGCCCATGGTGCGGAAGAAGGTGACCACCGAGCTGGCCGCGCCGAGCTCGTGCCGGGGCACCGTGTTCTGCACCGCGAGCACCAGGTTCTGGCTGGTCAGGCCGAGGCCGACGCCGGTGATCGCCATGTAGAGGGAGAGCAGCGCGTAGTTCGTGTCGGCCCGGGCGGTGCCCAGCAGGCCGAAGCCGATGGCGAGCAGCGCGGTGCCGGAGACCAGGTAGGCCTTCCACTTGCCGTACTTGGTGATCAGCCGGCCGGCCACCGCGGAGGAGACCGCCAGGCCGAGGATCATCGGCAGGGTCATCAGGCCGGCCACGGTCGGGGACTTGGCGCGGGCCAGCTGGAAGTACTGGCTGAGGAAGGTGGTCGCGCCGTACATCCCGACGCCGACCAGCACGCTGGCGATGGCGGCCAGGGTGACGGTGCGGTACTTGAAGAGGCTCGGCGGGATGATCGGCTCGGCGGCGCGGCGCTCGATCACGACGGCCAGGGCGCCCAGCACCAGGCCGCCGCCGACCATGGCCGCGGTCTGCCAGGACAGCCAGGCGTAGTTCTTGCCGGCCAGGGTGATCCAGATCATCAGCAGGCTGACCGAGGCGGTGATGACCAGCGCGCCCAGGTAGTCGATCTTCGCCTTGCGCTTGACCAGCGGCAGCTTGAGGGTGCGCTGCACCACGAGGATCGCGACCAGCGCGAACGGGATGCCGACGTAGAAGCACCAGCGCCAGCCCAGCCAGGAGGTGTCCACGATGACGCCGCCGATCAGCGGCCCGCCGATGGTGGCGAGCGCGAAGACCGCGCCGAAGTAGCCGCTGTACCGGCCGCGCTCGCGCGGCGGGACCATCGCGGCCAGGCAGATCTGGCCGAGCGCCACGACACCGCCGGCGCCGACGCCCTGGAGCGCGCGGCAGGCGATCAGCTCGCCGGTGTTCTGCGAGAGGCCGGCCAGCGCCGAGGTGCCGATGTAGATCAGCAGGGCGATCTGGAGCAGCAGCTTCTTGCTGACGAGGTCGGAGAGCTTGCCCCAGATCGGGGTGGAGGCGGTGAGGGTGAGCAGGGCCGCGGTGATCACCCAGGTGTACGCGGACTGGCCGCCGTGCAGGTCGGCCAGGATGTGCGGCAGGGCGTTGGAGACGACGGTCGAGGAGAGCACGGCCACGAACAGGCCGAGCAGCAGGCCGGAGAGCGCCTCCATCACCTGCCGGTGCGTCATCTGGGGACTGTCGGCCGCGGCGGCGGTTCCGCTCGCGGCCTCGGTGGTCACGGTCATCTGGGTCCTTCGGCGGGCGGGCGGGATGCGCGGATCATGAAATTTCGTTGCCGTAAGCAACCATAAAACGAGATGGTTGAATAAGGCAACTTTCTTCAAGGGCAAGTAAAACCCGCAGCTACGGGCCCTGTCGCACCGCCGGGGACCGCCCGGTCAGTCGGCCGCCGACTCCCCCAGCACGTCGTTGAAGCGGTGCAGCAGCTCCGCGAAACGGGTCACATCCTCCGGCGACCAGCCGCCCATCACCTCGCGCACCCGCCGCATCCGGACGCCCTGCGCGGCCAGGTAGCGCCGCCGCCCGTCCTCGGTGAGCGAGACCAGCGCGGCCCGGCGGTCCAGCGGGTCCGTCTCCCGGGCCACCAGGCCCAGCTCCTCCAGCGTCCGGACCTGCCGGCTCACCGTCGCCTTGCCGACCGAGAAGTGCGCGCCGACGTCGGTCACCCGCACCGGCCCGGCCTGCTCGATGTAGCCGAGCAGGCTGTACGCCATCCCCTCCAGCCCGGGGTGCACCCGCCGTGAGAGTTCCGCCACTCTGGCCCGGCCCCGTCGGAACATCAGCGCGACCTCGCGCTCCACCGCCACCAGGGATTCCTCGTCACTCACCGCGCCAGTATCGCGCAGCGGCACCGGCGGCGGCCCGGCGCGGCCGGTGCGACAAGCCAACTACTTCATGGTATGAAGTATCGGTTCTGGAAGTACCGTTTTTCCCCATTACACGAGGAGATGTGGATGGCAGCCCCGGGGCAGGGTTTCATCGCCGAACTGAAGAGCGCGGTCACCCCGCGCGCGGCACTGCTCGTGATCGGCGTGCTGCTGCTCCAGCTCGGCTTCATCACCTCCTACATCGGGGCACTGCACAAGCCCGCCCCGCAGAACCTCTCCATCGCGGTGGTCGCCCCGCCGCAGGTCGCCCCCAAGCTGGTCGGCGCGCTGGAGTCGGTGCCGAACGACGCCGTCCGCGCCAGCACCGCGCCGGACGCCGAGACGGCGACCCAGCTGATCAAGGACCAGAAGCTCTACGCCGCACTGGTCGTGGACCCGACCTCCACCCAGGACACCCTGCTGGTCGGCAGCGCCCGCGGCACCTCCGCCGCCAAGGCCGCCGAGTCCATCACCACCGCGATCGACCAGTCCCAGGGCCGTACGGTCAAGGTCCACGACGTGGTGCCGCTCGCCAAGGGCGACACCAACGGCCTCTCCGCCTTCTACCTGGTGATCGGCTGGTGCGTCGGCGGCTACCTGGTCGCCTCGATCCTGGGCATCAGCGCGGGCTCCAAGCCGGCCAACACCCACCGCCTGCTGATCCGCCTCGGCGTCCTCGCGGTGTACTCGGTCGGCGCCGGCGTCCTCGGCACGGTGATCGCCGGGCCGGTGCTGGACGCCCTGCCGGGCTCGGTCCTCGGGCTGAGCGCCATCGGCGCCCTGGTGGTGTTCACGGTCGGCGCGTTCACCATGGCGCTGCAGTGCCTGTTCGACATCCTCGGGATCGGCGTCGCGGTGCTGATCTTCGTGGTGCTCGGCAACCCGAGCGCGGGCGGGGTCTACCCGGCGCCGATGACGCCGCCGTTCTGGCGGGCGATCGGCTCCTGGATCCCCAACGGCGCCGGTACCACCGCCACCAAGTCGGTCGCCTACTTCGGCTCCACCAACCTGGGGCTGCCGATCCTGGTCATGGTGGTCTGGGCGCTGATCGGCATCGGCGTCGCCCTGCTGGCCGTGCTGCGCGGCCCGCGCTCCGGCGGCCGCGAACTGGCCGCCGCCGAGAGCTGAGCCCCGCACTCCTCCCGCTCGTCACCGAGCCCCCGGCCGCCACGGCCGGGGGCTCGGGCGCGTTCGCCGCCGGGGCCCGCCGCTACCCGACCGGGCCCGGGTCGGCCACGACGGCCCGGACGACCCGCACCGCCGCGCCCAGCAGCGGGCCCCGGCGGCCCAGCCGGGAGACCGTCAGCCGCTCCTCCGACCAGGGCCGCACCGTCACCCGGGCGGCCAGCTCGGCCCGCATCGCGGGCAGCAGCCAGGGCGCCAGCCGGGCGTAGCCGCCGCCCAGCACCACCTCGGCCGGGTCCAGCAGGTTGACCGCGCCGGCGGCCGCGGTGCCGAGCGCCGTACCGGCCCCGGCCAGCGCCGCGCGGGCGGCCGCGTCCCCGGCCCCGGCGCGGTCGGCGACCAGGGCCACCCAGTCGCCGCGGGCCCCGGTCAGGCCGGCCGCCCGCAGCACCGCCGCCTCGCCCGCGTACTGCTCCAGGCAGCCGTGCGCCCCGCAGGCGCAGCGGGGCCCGTCGGGGTGCACCGGCACGTGGCCGAACTCCCCGGCGAAGCCGCCCGCCCCGCGCAGCAGCCGGCCGCCGACCACGATCGCCGCGCCGACCCCGGCCTCGGCGGAGACGTACAGGAAGTCCTCCGGGCCCTCGCCCAGCCAGCGCTCGGCCAGTCCGCCGAGGTTGGCCTCGTTGTCCGCCTCGATCGGCAGGTCGGCCAGTCCGCCCCCGGCCGTCCGCAGCGCGGGGCGCAGGGCGGCGGCCAGCGGGACGTCCTGCCAGCCCAGGTTGGCGGCCCGCTGGAGCATCCCGCCGGAGCCGCCGACCAGCCCGGGCACGGCCAGGGTGAGGGCGGCCGGGCGCAGCCCCGACTCGGCGACGGCCTCGTGCAGCAGGTGGGCGAGGTCGGCCATCACGGCGGCGGGCTCGCGGCCGTGGTTGGAGACCTCCCGGCGCCGCCAGGCGCGGACCTCCCCGCGCAGGTCGACCACGCAGGCGCCCAGGTGCCGCACGCCGATCTCGGCGCCGAGGCCGCCGGGCCCGGCCGGGTTGAGGCCGAGGGCGGTGCCGGGGCGGCCGACCTTGCCGCTGGGCGCGGCGGGGCCCTCCTCGACCACCAGGCCGGCGGCGATCAGCTGTTCGGCCAGCGAGGAGACGGCGGCCCTGGTCAGCCCCGTCCCGGCGGCCACCTCGGCGCGCGAGCGCGGCCCGCTCGCGATCGTCCCGAGCACCAGGGCCAGGTTGGCCCGGCGCATCCCCTGCTGGCTGGCGGGCCCGGTCCGGGCGGGGTCGGACTCGTGCACAAGGCTCACCTCGCCCCTTTTACGTCCTTACGGCACATCCCGTGGCATCTCGGGTGCAGCGTAGCCGGGTTCCGGGGGCACCGTCGTCGGCACCGGGACGGGCTCGGCCGGGGCCGTCCCGGCGGGCGGGAAGACCCACCGCCGGATCGCCCAGTAGCGGAACAGCATCGCCACGAAGGTGCCGACGACCATCCCGCTGAGGAAGTCCGCGACCTCCTGCCGGAGCGGGTCGACGTACGGCTCGCGCAGGTCCAGGAGGTACCGGGAGACCGCCAGCGGCACGTCATTGACGGCGATCGCCACCGCGCTGACCAGGACGAACACCAGCACCTCGCGCCGCCGGCCGTCGGCCCGCAGGGCCCGGAAGGCCCAGCGGCGGTTCAGCACGTACGAGACGACGGTGCCGATCACCGTCGCGACGGTCAGCGCGACCACCGGCTTGTGCTCCAGCACGGTGAACTTGAGCTCGAAGTCGATCACCGTGGTGAGCGCGAAGCAGCCGCTCCCGACCAGCAGGAACTTCACCAGCCGGCGGTGCCGCACCAGGAACGGGCGCAGCCGCGCGGGCACCCGGGCCAGGGCCCGCTGCGTGGGGGACGGCATCTCCGCAGTCTCGCACGCGGGGGTGCCGTCGGCCCCGCAGATCGCCGCGGCCCCCGCGGGGCGCCGACGGGCCGCCCGGACCGCCGCTGGGGCGGCCCGGGCGGCGGTCGGAGCGGCGGCCGGGGCGAGCCGGTCAGGCGGCGACCAGCACCGCGGCCCCGGCCGGCTCCAGCGCCAGCTCCAGCACCTCCCGGACGTCCGCCACCGGGTGGACGGTGAGCCGCTCCAGCACCTCGGCCGGGACGTCGTCCAGGTCGGCCTCGTTGCGCCTGGGGATGATCACCGTGGTGACCCCGGCCCGGTCGGCGGCGAGCAGCTTCTGCTTCACCCCGCCGATCGGCAGCACCCGCCCGGTCAGCGACACCTCGCCGGTCATCGCCACGTCGGTGCGCACCTTGCGCCCGGAGAGCAGCGAGGCCAGCGCCGTGGTCATGGTGATGCCGGCGCTCGGCCCGTCCTTGGGGATGGCCCCGGCCGGGATGTGCAGGTGCACGCCGCGGTCGCGCAGCGAGGTGACCGGCAGCTCCAGCTCGGCGCCGCGCGAGCGCAGGTAGGAGAGCGCGATGTGCGCGGACTCCTTCATCACGTCGCCCAGCTGCCCGGTGAGGGTCAGCCCGGTGCCGCCGGTCTCGGCGTCGGCCAGCGAGGCCTCGATGTAGAGGACGTCGCCGCCGGCGCCGGTCACCGCGAGGCCGGTGGCCACGCCGGGGACGGCGGTACGGCGCTCGGCCGGCTCCTGGGCGGACTCCGGCACGTGGTGCGGCCGGCCGATCAGGGCCCGCAGGTCCTCGGCGCCGACCGCGGCGGGCAGCTCGCGCTCGCCCAGCTCGGCCTGTGCGGCGATCTTGCGCAGCACCCGGGCGATCGAGCGCTCCAGGGTGCGGACGCCCGCCTCCCGGGTGTACTCCCCGGCGAGCCTGCGCAGCGCCGGCTCGTCCACGGTGACCTGCCCGCCGCCCAGACCGGCCTTCTCCAGCTGGCGCGGGAGCAGGTGGTCGCGGGCGATGACGACCTTCTCGTCCTCGGTGTAGCCGTCCAGCCGGACCAGCTCCATCCGGTCGAGCAGCGGCCCGGGGATGGACTCCAGCACGTTGGCGGTGGCGAGGAAGACGACGTCGGAGAGGTCGAGCTCGACCTCCAGGTAGTGGTCCCGGAAGGTGTGGTTCTGCGCCGGGTCCAGCACCTCCAGCAGGGCGGCGGCCGGGTCGCCCCGGTAGTCGGAGCCGACCTTGTCGATCTCGTCGAGCAGGACGACCGGGTTCATCGAGCCGGCCTCCTTGATCGCCCGCACCAGCCGACCGGGCAGCGCGCCGACGTAGGTGCGCCGGTGGCCGCGGATCTCCGCCTCGTCCCGGACGCCGCCGAGCGCGACCCGGACGAACTTCCGGCCCATGGCGCGGGCCACCGATTCTCCGAGCGAGGTCTTTCCGGTGCCAGGCGGCCCGACCAGGGCCAGCACCGCTCCCCCGCGGCGGCCGCCGATCAGCCCGAGCCCCTGGTCGGCCCGGCGCTTGCGGACGGCCAGGTACTCGACGATCCGCTCCTTCACGTCGGCCAGGCCGGCGTGGTCGGCGTCCAGCACCGCGCGGGCGCCGGCGATGTCGTACGCGTCCTCGGTGCGCTCGTTCCAGGGCAGCTCCAGGACGGTGTCCAGCCAGGTGCGGATCCAGGAGCCCTCGGGCGACTGGTCGGAGGAGCGCTCCAGCTTGTCGACCTCCTTGAGCGCGGCCTCGCGGACCTTCTCCGGCAGGTCGGCGGCCTCGACCCGGGCGCGGTAGTCGCCCTCCTCGTCGGCCGGGTCGCCGTTCAGCTCGGCCAGCTCCTTGCGGACGGCCTCCAGCTGGCGGCGGAGCAGGAACTCCTTCTGCTGCTTGGCCACGCCCTCCTCGACGTCCTTGCGGATGGTGTCGTTGACCTCCTCCTCGGCGAGGTGGTCGCGCAGCAGGGCGAGCGCGTACTCCAGGCGGGCGACCTGGTCGGCCTCCAGCAGCACCTTGAGCTTCTGCTCGGCGGTGGCGAAGGGCGCGTAGCCGATGTTGTCGGCGAGCTCGCCGACGCCCTCGATCTGCGCCACCCGGTCGACGATCTGCCAGGCGCCGCGCCTGCGCAGCCACTGGGTGGACAGCGCCTTGTACTCCTTGACCAGCTCGGCGGCCCGGCCGGCCACCGGGGTGCCCACCGAGGACTCCGTGAACGGCGTGGTCTCCACCCAGAGGGCGGCGCCGGGGCCGGTGGTGCCGACCCCGATCCGGACCCGGCGCACCGCGCGCACCAGCGCGGCCGGCTCCCCGTCGGCCAGCCGGCCGACCTGCTCCACGGTGGCCAGCGTGCCGGCCGCCGCGTACGAGCCGTCCACCCGCGGGACCAGCAGGACCTGCGGCTTGCCGGCGCCGGTGGCGGCGGCCCGGGCGGCCTCGACGGCGGCGCGCACCTCGGTGTCCTTCAGGTCCAGCGGGACGACCATGCCCGGCAGGACGACCTCGTCGTCGAGCGGCAGCACGGGCAGGGTGAGCGGTGTGGACGTCGATGCCATGATCTCTCCCCAGTCAGTGAACTTGAGTCGACCTGACTAAGGCTTCACGGGCGCCGGATGTTCCCGGCCCCCTGTTCGCCGTGAGCGAACAGGAATCGGCGGGGAAAGCGCGGCACCCGACTTCGTCAAAAGAGCACCGGACACGCCTCGAAAAGTCCCGACGGGGAGCCCCGCGAGTCCGGGGAGGTCCGACCGGGCGACGGCGCAGACGCGCCTAACGCACAGGCGTCAGCGCGCCGCACGCACCCGCGCGGGCGCGCCGCCCGCGGCCGTCGCGGCGGCCGGGCGCGGCCGGGGCGGGCGCCGCTCGGCCCGGCGCAGCCAGCGCCACAGCGCGACCCCGGTCAGCACCGCGGCCGGGTGCCCCACCCCGGTGATCACGTCCTTGTCGGTGGCGATCTGCTCGGCGATCATCAGCCCGGCGCCGCCCAGCGCGAGCAGCCGCCCGCGCCAGGAGAGCAGCCCGGCCACCGCGCCCAGGCAGGCGAGCACGCCGTAGCTGACCCCGATGTCCAGGTAGTCCATCGCCTCGGGCGCCATCCGCCCGGTCTCCACCGCGGTGATCACCACCCCCTGGGAGAGCAGCGTCGCCGCGACATGCCCGGCCGCGAACACCGCCGCGGCCCGGGCCGGGCCGACCCTGCGCTCCAGCGGGGCGAGAGTGAGGGCGAATCCCCACAGGTACGGCATCCACACCTCGCCGGCCACCCAGAACCCGCTCAGCACAAGGGCGCGCAAAGGATGCTGGAGCAGGTTGTGGCCGTCCGAACTGGAGGCCTCCTGCAGACGCTGGACGAGTTCCGGATCGGCGAGCCTGGCGAAGGTCGTGGTGGCTCCCACGACGGCGAGGTACCCGAGCGTGAAGGGCGTTCTCCGGGGCGTCGGCACCCGTTCCAGCAGCCATTCCAGGACGCCGGTGCGCAGCCCGAGGCGGAGCATTCCGTACGGCGCCCCCGCACTCCCGTACCCGTCGGCACCCCGCCCGAGTCCCGCCATGCCGCCTCCGCTCCACGCCGCAGCCACCGGCTCCCCGCCGGATGCCCAACGTACCGGCGCGCGCCGCGGATTCCGCCCGGCCGGGCGCTCACGTGGCCACGGTACGTCGAGGTTCTGAGAGGCACCTGAAAGAAGCCCGTGAAGACCGTCGCCGTAGCGGACCGCCGGATTCCCGACATTGGTCCAGACCTTCTCCCCATAAACGGGGCACCAGGGCCTCTGACCGGCGACTTGGCGTCAACTGCACTGCATACGTACCGTTACGCAGAGAAAATTCGACGGGTAAGGTATCGGCCCGTGCCCACTCGTGCAGTGGGTCCGAGGGCGGCCCGACAGCCGGCCCACGGGCCGGAAACGTCCGGTCCACCTGCCGGGAAGCATCCGCTGTCCGTACGCTGCGAAGTGCGCGGGAGAAGTGGGCGGCCGACCATCCGTCCTCGGCTCCCGATCGCGCGACGGGACGGCGGACCCGGCACAGTCCACGACGGAACAAGACTACGAGCGGAGCCCCGCCATCCCCACAGGTGGCCGGCCCGCAGCCCTGGGGGCGGTGGCGTGACCGTGACAGAGATTCAGCAGGACAACCACAACGCCGGCGGCACTGTGAGCAGCCAGCGCAGAGTCCTGGTGGTGGAGGACGAGCCCACGATCGCCGAGTCGATCGCCGCCCGGCTGGGCGCCGAGGGCTTCAAGGTCGCCGTGGCCCACGACGGCCCCGGCGCGGTCGACGGCTTCCACACCTGGCAGCCGGACCTGGTGGTCCTCGACATCATGCTGCCCGGCTTCGACGGCCTGGAGGTGTGCCGCCGGATCCAGGCCCAGCGCCCGGTGCCGGTGCTGATGCTGACCGCCCGCGACGACGAGACGGACCTGCTGGTCGGCCTCGGAGTCGGCGCGGACGACTACATGACCAAGCCGTTCTCGATGCGCGAACTGGCCGCCCGCGTCAACGTCCTGCTGCGCCGCGTCGAGCGCGCCCAGCAGGCCGCCCGCACGCCCGCGCTGGGCAGCCTGCGGTTCGGCGAGCTGGAGATCGACCACGTGCAGCGCCGGGTCCGGCTGGCCTCGGGCGACGTCCACCTGACGCCGACCGAGTTCGACCTGCTCGCCTGCCTGGCCGCCCAGCCGCGCGCCGTGCTCACCCGCGAGCAGCTGCTGGCCGAGGTCTGGGACTGGACCGACGCCTCCGGCACCCGCACGGTGGACAGCCACGTCAAGGCGCTGCGCCGGAAGATCGGCGCCAGCTGGATCCGCACCGTCCACGGTGTCGGATACGCGCTGGAGGCCCCGCTCTCCTAGGGCCTCCCAGGGCGACGGGCCACCGGGGGGCCCGCAGCCCGGACGACGCCGTGCCACCACGCGGGCCGACACCGCGGGGACCACAAGGAACCGATGACCTTTCCACAGCAACGCAACGGGGAATCCGCCGACACGCGGCCGCAGAACCTGGCCGCCCGTGCCGCCCGCCGGGTCTGGGCCGACATCCGGCCGCTCGACCCGGTCCGCTCGATCAAGGGCAAGCTCACCCTGCTCGTGATCGTCTCCGTGTGCCTGGCCACCGGGATGGTGGTCGTGGCGATCCGGTCCGAGACCCAGATCCGGATCATCATGGTCTTCTCCATGATCGCCTCACTGCTCTTCATGCAGTTCCTCGCGCACGGGCTGACCGCCCCCCTGCGCGAGATGACGGCCGCCGCCCGCGCGATGGCCTCCGGCGACTACAGCCGCCGGGTCGAGGTGAACTCGCGCGACGAGATCGGCGAGCTGGCGGCCGCCTTCAACGCCATGGCCGCCGACCTCCAGGCCGCCGACCGGCACCGCCGCGAGCTGGTCGCCAACGTCTCGCACGAACTGCGCACACCGATCGCCGCGCTGCGCGGCGTCCTGGAGAACGTGGTGGACGGCGTCGTCCAGCCCAATCCGGCCACCCTGGGGGCGGCCCTGGAGCAGACCGAGCGGCTCGGCCGCCTGGTCACCCACCTGCTCGACCTCTCCAAGATCGACGACGGCGTGGTCGCCCTGGACGCCCGCCCCTTCGAGGTGCGCGAGTTCCTGGACGGCGTGCTGCGCGGGGTCACCGTGGACGGCGCGACGGCCGGCGGCGCCTTCTCCCGGCGCGGGGACGTCCGGCTGGCCCTGGAGGTCAGCCCGACCGGCCTGACCGGCGTAGCGGACCCGGAACGGCTCCACCAGGTGGTCGCCAACCTGGTCGACAACGCCTGCAAGCACTCCCCGCCCGGCGGCACCGTGACGGTGCGGGCGAGGCCGGAGGGCGAGGAGGGCGGCCTGCTGCTGGAGGTCGAGGACGAGGGCCCCGGCATCCCGCCGGCCGACCGCTCCCGGGTCTTCGAGCGGTTCAGCCGCAGCGGCACCGCGACCGCCGCCGGGCCGGGCTCGGACGGCGGCACCGGACTGGGCCTGGCCATCGCCCGCTGGGCGGTGGACCTGCACGGCGGACGGATCGCGGTGGCCGAGTCCCCGCGCGGCTGCCGGATCGAGGTCCGGCTGCCCGCACGGCGTCAGAGCGACGGTCGGGACATTTGTCACAGATCCGACACAGCGGTCTACGAAGATCGTTAGAGGATTTGGCCGGGTTTTTGTCCGCTTTGGCCCCGGTATGCCCCCTGTTCGGCGCTGATCGGTTCCCCTCAGATACGGCTTTCTAACGCACTTTTTCAGCCAAAGTGCAGGTCAGCACTGTGATCTGGGCGACGCCTGGGCCCCGGGGACTGCGCGATCACTGGTCAGGGGCGTAGCCTTAATCCCCGCTGTCCAAACATCCCAAAAGGAAGCGGAAGAGGGCGGTTGCCGCCGTGTCGCCACAGTCCCCTGAAACCCCCAACAGCTCGGCAAGCTCCACTGGCTTCGGCCCCAATGAGTGGCTCGTCGACGAGATCTACCAGCAGTACCTCCAGGACCCGAACTCGGTCGACCGAGCCTGGTGGGACTTTTTCGCCGACTACAAGCCCGGTACCGAGGTGACCCCAGTGACCCAGGCCGCGACCCAGGCCGGCCCCGCGCCGACCCCTGCCGCTGCCCCCGCGCCCGCCGTCGCAGCCGCTGCTCCGGCCGCGCCCGCCGCCGCTCCGGCGCCGGCCGCTCCGGCGCCGGCCGCCCCGGCTCCGGCTCCGGCCGCCGCCCCGGCTCCGCTCGCCGCCGCGCCCGCCGCGCCCCCGGCCCCCAAGGCCGCCGCCCCGGCGCCGGCCGAGCCCGCTGCCGCCGCCGGCCCCGAGCTGATCCAGCTCCGCGGCCCGGCCAAGGCCGTCGCCACCAACATGGACGCCTCGCTGGAGGTGCCGACCGCGACCTCGGTCCGCGCCGTGCCGGCGAAGCTGTTGATCGACAACCGCATCGTCATCAACAACCACCTGCAGCGCGCCCGCGGCGGCAAGGTCTCCTTCACCCACCTGATCGGCTACGCCCTGGTCCAGGCCATCAAGGCCGCCCCGGGCATGAACTACAGCTACAAGGTGGAGAACGGCAAGGCCTTCCTGGTCAAGCCGGAGCACGTCAACCTCGGCCTGGCCATCGACCTGGTCAAGCCGAACGGCGACCGCCAGCTGGTCGTCGCGGCCATCAAGAAGGCCGAGACGCTCGACTTCTTCGGCTTCTGGCAGGCCTACGAGGACATCGTCCGCCGGGCCCGCGCCAACAAGCTGACCATGGACGACTTCACCGGCGTCACGGTCTCGCTGACCAACCCCGGCGGCATCGGCACCGTGCACTCCGTGCCGCGCCTGATGCAGAACCAGGGCACCATCGTCGGCGTCGGCGCCATGGAGTACCCGGCCGAGTTCCAGGGCTCCGCCCCGGAGACCCTGTCCCGGCTGGGCGTCTCCAAGATCATGACGCTGACCTCGACCTACGACCACCGCGTCATCCAGGGCGCGGCGTCCGGCGAGTTCCTGCGCGAGATCCACCGCCTGCTGCTCGGCGAAAAGGGCTTCTACGACGAGATCTTCGAGTCGCTGCGGATCCCGTACGAGCCGGTCCGCTGGGCCACCGACGTCGCCACCACCCACGACGACGAGGTCAACAAGACCGCGCGCGTCATGGAGCTGATCCACTCCTACCGGGTCCGCGGCCACCTCATGGCCGACACCGACCCGCTGGAGTACAAGCAGCGCAAGCACCCCGACCTGGACGTCACCACCCACGGCCTCACCCTGTGGGACCTGGAGCGCGAGTTCGCGGTCGGCGGCTTCGGCGGCCAGAAGATGATGAAGCTCCGCGACATCCTCGGCCTGCTGCGCAACACGTACTGCCGCACCGTCGGCATCGAGTACATGCACATCCAGGACCCGAAGCAGCGCAAGTGGCTGCAGGAGCGCCTGGAGAAGCCGTACGCGAAGCCCGAGCGCGAGGAGCAGCTGCGGATCCTCCGCCGCCTGAACTCGGCCGAGGCCTTCGAGACCTTCCTGCAGACCAAGTACGTCGGCCAGAAGCGCTTCTCGCTGGAGGGCGGTGAGTCGCTGATCGCGCTGCTGGACGCGACCATCGACTCCGCCGCCGAGCACCGCCTCGACGAGGCCGTCATCGGCATGGCCCACCGCGGCCGCCTGAACGTGCTGGCCAACATCGTCGGCAAGCCGTACGGCAAGATCTTCGGCGAGTTCGAGGGCAACCTCGACCCGAAGTCGATGCACGGCTCCGGCGACGTCAAGTACCACCTGGGCTCCGAGGGCACCTTCACCGGCCTGGACGGCGAGACCATCAAGGTCTCGCTCGCCGCGAACCCCTCCCACCTGGAGACGGTCGACCCGGTCGTCGAGGGCATCGCCCGCGCCAAGCAGGACATCCTGGACCAGGGCGGCACCACCTTCCCGGTGCTGCCGATCCAGGTCCACGGCGACGCGGCCTTCGCCGGCCAGGGCGTCGTCGCGGAGACCCTGAACATGTCGCAGCTGCGCGGCTACCGCACCGGCGGCACCGTGCACGTCGTGGTGAACAACCAGGTCGGCTTCACCGCCGCCCCGGCGTCCTCGCGCTCCTCGATGTACTGCACCGACGTGGCCCGCATGATCGAGGCCCCGATCTTCCACGTGAACGGCGACGACCCGGAGGCCGTGGTCCGCGTCGCGCGGCTCGCCTTCGAGTTCCGCCAGGCGTTCCACAAGGACGTGGTGATCGACCTCATCTGCTACCGCCGCCGCGGTCACAACGAGGCCGACAACCCGTCGTTCACCCAGCCGCTGATGTACGACCTGATCGACAAGAAGCGCTCGGTGCGCAAGCTGTACACCGAGGGCCTGATCGGTCGCGGCGACATCACCATGGAAGAGGCGGAGCAGGCGCTCCAGGACTTCCAGGGCCAGCTTGAGAAGGTCTTCGCCGAGGTCCGCGACGCGGCCCAGGCGCCGGCCGACGCCACCGCCGGCAAGCCGCAGGCCGACTTCCCGGTCAGCATCCAGACCGGCATCTCCCAGGAGATGGTCAAGCGGATCGCCGCCTCGCAGGTCAACCACCCGGACTGGCTGACCGTCCACCCGCGCCTGCTGCCGCAGCTGCAGCGCCGCGCCGCCTCGGTCGAGGACAACACCATCGACTGGGCGATGGGCGAGACCCTCGCCATCGGCTCGCTGCTGATGGAGGGCCACCCGGTCCGCCTGGCCGGCCAGGACAGCCGCCGCGGCACCTTCGGCCAGCGGCACGCCGTCCTGATCGACCGCAAGACCGGCGAGGACTACACCCCGCTGCAGTACCTCACCGAGGACCAGGCCCGCTACACCGTCTACGACAGCCTGCTGTCGGAGTACGCGGCCATGGGCTTCGAGTACGGCTACTCGCTGACCCGCCCGAACGCGCTGGTCATGTGGGAGGCGCAGTTCGGCGACTTCGTCAACGGCGCGCAGACCATGGTGGACGAGTACATCGCCTCCGCCGAGCAGAAGTGGGGCCAGCACTCCGGCGTCACCCTGCTGCTGCCGCACGGCTACGAGGGCCAGGGACCGGACCACTCGTCCGCCCGTCCGGAGCGTTTCCTGCAGATGTGCGCGCAGGACAACATGACGGTCGCGATGCCGACCCTGCCGTCGAACTACTTCCACCTGCTGCGCTGGCAGGCGCACAACCCGCACCACAAGCCGCTGGTCGTCTTCACCCCGAAGTCGATGCTGCGTCTGAAGGCCGCGGCGAGTGCGGCGGAGGAGTTCCTGTCCGGCTCGTTCCGCCCGGTCATCGGCGACTCCACCGTCGACCCGGCGCAGGTCCGCAAGGTGGTCATCACCGCCGGCAAGTTCTACTACGACCTGGCGGCGGCCCGCGCCGAGCGCGGCGTCACCGACACCGCGATCGTCCGGGTCGAGCGGCTCTACCCGCTGCCGGTGGCCGAGCTCCAGGAGGAGCTGGCCCGCTACGGCGACAACGTCCAGTTCGTCTGGGCGCAGGAGGAGCCGGCCAACCAGGGTGCCTGGCCGTTCATCGCGATGAACCTGGTCGACCACCTCCAGGTCGTCATCGGCCGCACCGGCGGCGACGCCCGTCTGCGCCGCGTCGCCCGTACCGCCGCCTCGTCCCCGGCGGTCGGCTCGGCCAAGCGGCACGCCGCCGAGCAGCAGGCGCTGGTCGAGGAGGTCTTCGCGCTCTGACGAGCCGAAGCCCGACGCTCTCCACACCCGCGGCCCCGTCCTCCCCACCGGGAGGGCGGGGCCGCGGGCGTTCGCCGGGCCACCACCGGTACGACGGCCGACCGGCCCGGACTATCCTGACCAGGTCAATCCCCACCGGACCGGAGCGAACCGTGTACTTCACCGACCGAGGCATCGAGGAGCTGGAGAACCGGCGCGGCGAGGAGGAGGTCACCCTGGGGTGGCTGGCCGAGCAGCTGCGCACCTTCGTCGACCTCAACCCGGACTTCGAGGTCCCGGTCGAGCGGCTGGCCACCTGGCTGGCGCGGCTCGACGACGAGGACGACGAGTGACCCGGTGACGGCCGCCGTGAGGCCCGGGAGGCAACCGCCTCCCGGGCCTCGCGCGTGTCCGGGTACGGAAGGGTGCTGAAGGGTGCGGAGGGTGCGGAGGGATGCGGAACCCCGGGGGCCTCGTAGGGGAGGACTCGGGGACGGGTCGGGGACGGATCGGGGTCGGGTTCGGGGGTCGGGGCGCTTGACTCTGCCAGCACGCGATATATCGTCTTTAGAAGAGAACGCGATACATCGCGATCGACAACGGGAGGCGACGGACATGAGCCAGTGGACGGTCGAGGGCACCGAGAGGATCACCTTCGACGAGCCGGTGCGCGCGCTGCACGTGCGGACCATCGAGGGCACGGTGAACGTGGTGGCGGCCGACGGCCCGACCCGCCTGGAGGTCACCGAGCTGGCCGGCGAGCCCCTGCACGTGACCCTGGTGGACGGCGTCCTGACGGTCACCTACAAGGACATCCACAGCTGGGGCGAGTTCGGCGACCGGCTCAAGTCGGTCGGCTCGGTGAAGGACCTCTTCGGCTCCTTCAAGCGCAAGCGGATCGCCGCCGTGACGGTGACCGTCCCGACCGAGGTCGAGGTCAAGGTCGGCACCGTGTCGGCCGACACCACCGTCAGCGGCGTCAGCGGGCACGTCTCGGTGCAGAGCGCCAACGGCGACACCACCCTCGCCGGGGTCACCGGCCAGATCGAGGCCGGCACCGTCACCGGCGACGTGGACGCCCACGCGGTCGGCGGCCGGCTCAAGGTCAACACCGTCTCCGGGCAGCTCACCGTGATCGCCGGCACCGCCGACCGGGTCCAGGCCAACACCGTCACCGGCGCCGTCACCCTGGACCTCGACGTGGCCGGCGAGACCGACGTCAAGGTCAACACCGTCAGCGGCGCCGTCGTGATCCGGATCCCCTCGCTGGCCGACGCCACCGTCGAGGCCGGCTCCACCAGCGGCGACGTCTCCAGCACCTTCGAGGAGCTCCAGATGAGCAGCACCTGGGGCGCCAAGAAGATCTCCGGCCGCCTCGGCGAGGGCCGCGGCAGCCTCCACGTCACCACCGTCTCCGGCGCGGTCACCGTGCTGCGCCGCCCCGAGGCGGAGGAGGACGGCCCGGTCGTGGTCAAGGAGCTCCCGGCCGGCCCGGGCACCCCGAACCTCACCAAGGAGGCCTGAGATGACCCCTGTGTTCGGCCACGGCCGGCTCCGCCTCTACCTGCTGAAGCTGCTGGACGAGGCCCCGCGCCACGGCTACGAGGTGATCCGGCTCCTGGAGGAGCGGTTCCAGGGCCTGTACGCCCCCTCGGCCGGGACGGTCTACCCGCGGCTGGCCAAGCTGGAGCAGGAGGGCCTGGTCGCCCACAGCACCGAGGGCGGCCGCAAGGTGTACCGGCTGACCGACGCCGGGCGCGCCGAACTCGAAGCCCGGCAGGTCGAGTTGGACGAGCTGGAGGTGGAGATCCGGGACTCCGTGGCGCAGCTCGCCGGGGCGATCCGCGAGGACGTCCGGGACAGCGCCAAGGACCTGCGCGAGGAGCTGTGGAACGCCGCCCGGCAGGCGCCCGGGCCGGAGCGCACCGAGCCCGGCGACCCGTGGGCCGGGCCCTGGGGCGACAACGAGTCCTGGCAGCGCGCCAAGGAGGAGTTCGCCCAGTTCAAGCGGCAGGCCAAGGAGCAGGCCAAGCGCGCCCGGGAGCAGGAGAAGGCCGCCAAGGCCAAGGCGAAGGCCGCCGAGGCGGAGGCCCGACGGCTGCGCGAGCAGGCCAAGGCCTCGCGCACCGCGGCCCAGCAGGAGGCGCTGCGGATCAAGCGCCGGGTCGAGCAGCAGGTGCGCGAGCACGCCGCGAAGGGCGACTGGCCGACCGGGCTGGCCGAGGGCCTGTCCGAGCTGACCAAGGGCCTGGCCGGCCTGGCCGACGCGGCCCGCTGGGGCCACGGCGCGGAGGAGCCGCCGGCCGAGCCCGCCGAGCGGGTCACCGTGACCAGGATCGACCTGGACAAGGACGGGTCCGACACCCCGGCCGACCTGCCGCCGTGGGCCGCCACCGACCCGGCCGGGGACCCGGCCCGCGAGCTGGAGCGGCTGCTCGACCGCTTCCGCGACCAGGTCCGCGACGCGGCCCGGGACGGCGGGGTGAACGCGGACACGCTGGCCGAGGCCCGTACGGTGCTGGGCGCCGCGGGCGAGCGGCTGAAGCGGCTGCTCGGCTGAGCCCGGAACGGCTCCTGCGGCCCGGTGCCCCCGTCACGGGAGGCACCGGGCCGCCGCACGCCCGCGGGCAGACGCCAGGGAGTGGGACTCCGTCAGGAGCGGGGTGCCGTCAGGGAGTGAGGACGATCTTCCCGAAGACGTCGCCCTCGGCGAGCCGGGCGAAGCCGTCCCGGGCCTCGGCCAGCGGCAGCACCGAGTCGATCACCGGCCGGACCCCGGTGTTGGCGCAGAACGCGAGCAGCCCGGCCAGCTCCTCCTTGGTGCCCATGGTCGAGCCGACCACCCTGAGCTCCAGGAAGAAGATCCGGTTCAGCTCGACGGAGCTCGGGTTGGTGCCGGAGGTGGCCCCCGAGATGACGATGGTGCCGCCCGGGCGCAGCGACTTCACCGAGTGCGACCAGGTCGCGGCGCCGACCGTCTCCAGCACCGCGTCCACCCGCTCGGGCAGCCGGGCGCCGCTCTCGAAGGCCGCGTCGGCGCCGAGCTCCACCGCCCGGGCGCGCTTGGCCTCGTCCCGGCCGGTGACCCAGACCCGCAGGCCGGCCGCCTTGCCGAGGACGATCAGCGCGGTCGCCACGCCGCCGCCCGCCCCCTGCACCAGGACGGTGTCCCCGGGCTTGACCCCGGCGTTGGTGAACAGCATCCGGTAGGCCGTCAGCCAGGCGGTGGGCAGGCAGGCGGCCTGCTCGAAGCTCAGCCCGGCGGGCTTGGGCAGCAGGTTCCAGGTGGGCACCGCGACCCGCTGGGCGAAGGTGCCCTGGTAGCGCTCGGTCAGGATGGACCGCGGCTCGTCCGGGCCGACCCCGTGGCCGCTCTGGCCGATCACCGAGTGCAGGACCACCTCGTTGCCGTGCTCGTCGACACCGGCGGCGTCGCAGCCGAGGATCATCGGCAGCCGCTCGGCGGGCAGGCCGACCCCGCGCAGCGACCACAGGTCGTGGTGGTTGAGGCTGGCGGCCCGGACGGTGACCACGCTCCACCCGGGGCGGGCCTGCGGCTCGGGGAGGTCGCCCAGCTCCAGCCCGCTCAGCGGGTCGGCGGCGTCGGTACGTGCGGCGTAGGCAGCGAACATGCCCCGGACGATAGCCGCGACGGCCGGGGCCGGGAACCACGCGGAGGTGTGACGCGTGTCCCGGCTGCTGCTCCCCCGCTCGCCTCCGGGCGCTCGGGGGGACGCGGGGGAGCGGCCGCCGTGGCGGGCGCGCTCCCCCGATCACCTCGTCAGATCCGGGCGACGCCCTCCGCCCGGGCGGCCTCGGCGACGGCCTTGGTGACCGCCGGCGCGACCCGCTCGTCGAACGGCGAGGGGATGACCTTCTGCGGCGTCAGCTCGTCGGCCACGACGCCCGCCAGCGCCTTGGCGGCGGCCAGCTTCATGCCCTCGGTGATCCGGGAGGCGCGGACCTGGAGGGCGCCCGCGAAGATGCCCGGGAAGGCCAGCACGTTGTTGATCTGGTTCGGGAAGTCACTGCGGCCGGTGGCCACCACGGCGGCGTACTTGTGGGCGACCTCCGGGTGGATCTCCGGGTTGGGGTTGGCCATCGCGAAGACGAACGCGCCCTCGGCCATGGTCGCCACGACCTCCTCCGGCACGGTGCCGCCGGAGACGCCGATGAACACGTCGGCGCCGGCCAGCGCGTCGGCCAGCGAGCCCTTGAGGCCGGTGCGGTTGGTCCGCTCGGCGATCTCGGCCTTGACGTCGGTGAGGTCGCCGCGGCCCTCGTACACCACGCCCTTGCGGTCGCAGACGGCCACGTCGCCGATGCCGGCCGCGACCAGCATCTTGGCGATGGCGATGCCGGCCGCGCCGGCGCCGGAGATGACGGCCCGCAGCGAGCCGATCTCACGGCCCGTCACCTTGGCGGCGTTCCACAGGGCCGCGGTGGTGACGATCGCGGTGCCGTGCTGGTCGTCGTGGAAGACCGGGATGTCCAGGGCCTCCTGGAGCCGGCGCTCGATCTCGAAGCAGCGGGGCGCGGAGATGTCCTCCAGGTTGACGCCGCCGAAGGAGGGCGCCAGCCGGACCACGGTCTCGACGATCTCGTCGACCCCGGTGCAGTCGAGCGCGATCGGCACCGCGTCCACGCCGCCGAACTGCTTGAACAGGATGGCCTTGCCCTCCATCACGGGCAGCGAGGCCTGCGGGCCGATGTCGCCGAGGCCCAGCACCGCGGTGCCGTCGGTGACCACCGCGACGGTGTTGGACTTCCAGGTGTAGTCGTTGACCAGCTCCGGCTGCTCGGCGATGGCCGTGCAGACCCGGGCGACACCGGGGGTGTAGGCGAGGGACAGGTCGTCCGCGTCGCGCACCGGGACGGTCGCCCGGATCTCCATCTTCCCGCCGCGGTGGAGCGCGAAGACCGCGTCGACCGGATCCTCGGTGTCCTGGGTGCTGCTGTGAATGATCTCCGCTGCCACGATGACCTCTTCGTCATTGATCTGGCGAGGACGCGCGGCCGACGGGCAGGGCGACCCGTCCGGAAACCGGAAACCGGGTACGCCGAAGCGGACCCGGGGTCGGGGTCGGGGCGCTGCCGTCGGGCGGCGCCCTCGGATGAGGGTTGTATGGGGTCTGTGTTGTCCGCGTTGTGCTTCCGGGCCGAGCGTAGGTCGGAGGAAGGCATCGCACCTATGCCTTTTCGTCCTCGTCACGTACGGTTCATCGCCGCGCTGTCGCGTCACAGGGGCCCGGCGTCGGAAGCGCCGGGCTCCGGCGGCGGCAACGGCATGAGCGCACGCGCACCCGCAGGAGTGAACACAGGCCGAAGGGGATTCGGTGCCCCGGATACGGAGCCGCGTGAGGACTTCCGTTCCCGGGCACCCCGAGCCTGTCGGGGCTCGTCGGCCTGGTTCGAGCGTTCGGGGGTCACCCGGTACCGAATTCTGACACACCCGCCGCCGGGCCCGGCAGGGCGGGATGGCAGGATCGCTTGTCCGCCATTTCGCGTACACCCGTGCGACACCGTGGCGGCCCCACCTCCCTCCCTCAGGAGCCGCCCTCATGCCGCACGTCCGCCACGCCCTCCGTCCGGTCCCGGCCGGCGCCGCCCTGGCCGCCGCCGGGGCCCTCCTGCTGACCGGCTGCGGCGGCGGGCAGGCCGCCCCGGGCGACCCGGTCAAGGACCTCCGCGGCAAGCTGCCGAAGGCCCAGCGGTCGGCCGGCGCGCTGCGGGTCGGCATGGACGTCAACTACGCCCCGGTGGAGTTCCGCGGCCCGGACGGCAAGCCGACCGGCCTCGACCCGGACCTCGCCGCCGCCCTGGGCCGGATCCTCGACGTGCGGGTCGAGTTCGTCGACACCCCCTTCGACAAGCTGGTGCCGAACCTCCAGGCCAAGCAGTACGACGTGGCGATGTCCGCGCTCAGCGACACCCGCCGGCGCCGGGACGCGGTGGACGAGACCGGCAAGCCGACCGGCCCGGGCGTGGACTTCGTGGACTACTTCATCGCGGGCACCTCGATCGTCGTCCCGAAGGGCAACCCCAAGGGGATCAGGGGCCTGGACGACCTGTGCGGCAAGACCGTCGCGTTCCAGCAGGGCACCACCCAGGACGAGATCGTCACCCGCCAGGTCGGCGTCTGCACCCGGGCCGGCCGCCCGCTGACCCCGCACAAGCTGGACACCGACACCAAGGCGCTGGCCGAGGTCGCCTCCGGCGCCGCCGCGGCCGGCCTGAACGACTACCCGGTGGCCGCCTACGCGGCGAAGACCACCGACGGCGGCGCCCGCTTCGAGGTGACCGGCGGGCAGTCCACCTCCAACCCGTACGGGATCGCGGTGCGCAAGGACGACGGGCCGCTGCGGGACGTGCTGGCCGGGGCGATCGACCAGCTGATCCGCAGCGGCGAGTACGACAAGATCCTGGCCAAGTGGAACGTCGGCGCCGGCGCGGCGCAGAACGCGGTGGTCAACGGGGGCATCTGAGGCGGGGGCGGCGGGCCTCCGGGGACGGCACGGACCGATCTGCATACTTATGCGCAGAGTGACAGGGGCGCGGAATAAGTCCGAATAGCGGACAGCGCGACCCCTCGTTATCCGATTTTGATCTGGATGAGGGCCACCTGACTGTCATCAGATGGCAGGATTCCCCCCATCTCGGATCGAGCCGGCCACTGGTCGAGGCCGTCCGGTCAACGTCCACCTCGGCGGAGGGTGGCGGAAGCAGTACCTCGTACAACCCCGGACGGCTCCCCCGCGCCCGGGCAACTGCACGACCCGGCCTGCACGTACGACGACGTACGGCGACACGCACCCGTACCGAGCCGCGCGGCTCGCCGTTCCGGTGCGCCGCTCCCGCGGCGCGCTCCGCCCGACCTCTCTCCCCCAGGATGGAGATCCCCCTCATGACCACCCGTACCCAGCGCAGCCGGCTCTTCGCAGCCGGTGTGGTCGCCGCCTCGGTCTCCCTGGTGCTGACCGGTTGCAGCAGCAGCAAGAGCGAGAGCAGCGGCGCCCCCAACGCCTCCGCGACCGTCAACGAGGTCAAGGCCGACCCCAAGCTGGCCGGGCTCGTCCCGGACGACGTCAAGGCCGCCGGCAAGCTCCTGGTCGGCGCCGACGCCTCGTACGCGCCGGACGAGTTCAAGGACGACAGCGGCAAGGTCATCGGCATGGACGTCGACCTGGCCAACGCCATCGCCGCCAAGCTCGGGCTGAAGGCCGAGGTCCAGGACTCCGGCTTCACCGCGATCATCCCCGGCATCCAGTCGAACAAGTTCCAGCTCGGCATGTCGTCCTTCACGGACAACAAGGAGCGCGAGCAGATCGTCGACATGGTCACCTACTTCAACTCCGGCAGCGCCGTCGCGGTGAAGAAGGGCAACCCGGAGAAGATCGACCCGAAGGACCTCTGCGGCAAGAAGGTCGCCGTCCAGACCGGCACCACCCAGGCCGACGAGATCAAGGACACCCGCGACCCGGACTGCGCCAAGGCCGGCAAGCCGGGCGTCCAGAACGGCGGCGACAAGTTCGACCTCCAGACGGACGTCACCAACGCCGTGGTCTCCGGGCGCGACCAGGCGATGATGGCCGACTCCCAGGTCGTCGACTACGCGATCAAGCAGTCCGGCGGCCAGCTGGAGAAGGTCGGCGAGACCTACGGCGTGGCCCCCTACGGCGTCGCGCTGGCCAAGGGCTCCAAGCTCACCCCGGCCGTCCAGGGGGCCGTCCAGTCGCTGATCGACGACGGCACCTACAAGCAGATCCTCGCCAAGTGGGGGGTCGAGTCCGGCGCCATCACCACCTCGACCGTCAACGGCGCCGTCAGCTGACCCTCGTCCGCTCCATCTTCTCCCCCGAGGCCACACCGTGAACTCTTTGGACAAGGGGACGGCGGAGCAGGGCCGGCCCGAGACCATCAAGGCCGTCCCCGTCCGCCACCCCGGACGCTGGGCCGGCGCCGTCGTCATCGCCGTACTCGCGGCGATGCTGGTGAGCGCCCTCTTCACCAACCCCGCTTTCAAGTGGGACATCGTCGGTCAGTACCTGTTCCACGACAGCATCATGCACGGCCTGCTGGTGACGCTGGAACTGACCGTGCTCGCCATGCTCATGGGTGTGGTCGGCGGCATCGTCCTCGCGGTGATGCGCCTGTCCCCGAACCCGCTGCTGGCCGGCGTCGCGTGGGTCTACATCTGGATCTTCCGCGGCACCCCGGTGCTGGTGCAGCTGGTGTTCTGGAACTTCCTCGGCCTGATCTGGGCCAAGCTGTCGATCGGCGTCCCGTGGGGGCCGGAGTTCTGGTCCGAGCAGACCAACGTGCTGATCCCGACCTTCGTCGCCGCGCTGCTGGGCCTCGGCCTCAACGAGGCCGCCTACATGGCGGAGATCGTCCGCGGCGGCATCCAGTCGGTGGACGAGGGCCAGACCGAGGCCGCGCACGCGCTCGGCATGAGCCGGTTCCAGACCATGCGCCGGATCGTCCTGCCGCAGGCCATGCGGGTGATCATCCCGCCGACCGGCAACGAGACCATCTCGATGCTGAAGACCACCTCGCTGGTCTCCGTGATCTCCCTGGAGGAGATCTTCCGGGCCGGCCAGGTCATCTACTCCCGGAACTACCAGAACATCCCGCTGCTGATCGTGGTCAGCCTCTGGTACCTGTTCTTCACCTCGGTGCTGACCATCGGCCAGTACTACATCGAGCGCCACTACGCCCGAGGTTCCAACCGCACCCTCCCGCCCACCCCGCTGCAGCGGCTGCGGAGGCTGTTCGCCGGGAAGCCCGCCCCCAGGACGACCGCCGACGTCGTCCCGGGGCTCGAGGGAGGTGGTCACGTATGACCGATCCGACCAAGTCCCCCGCCGGCGCCGCGTCCGGCGAGCCGATGGTCCGCGCCGAGAACGTGCACAAGTCGTACGGCCCGGTCGAGGTGCTCAAGGGCATCGACCTGGAGGTCAGGCAGGGCGAGGTGTTCTGCCTGATCGGCCCGTCCGGCTCCGGCAAGTCGACCTTCCTGCGGTGCATCAACCACCTGGAGAAGATCAACGGCGGCCGCCTCTGGGTGGACGGCGAGCTGGTCGGCTACCGGCAGAAGGGCGACCGGCTGCACGAGCTCAGGGACCGCGAGGTCGCCCTCAAGCGGCGCGACATCGGCATGGTCTTCCAGCGCTTCAACCTGTTCCCGCACATGACCGCCGTCGAGAACGTCATGGAGGCGCCGGTCCAGGTCAAGGGCGAGAGCCGGGCCGACGCCCGCGAGCGCGGGATGGCCCTGCTGGAGCGGGTCGGCCTCGCCGACAAGGCGAAGAACTACCCCTCGCAGCTCTCCGGCGGCCAGCAGCAGCGCGTGGCGATCGCCCGCGCGCTGGCCATGAAGCCCAAGCTGATGCTCTTCGACGAGCCGACCTCCGCGCTCGACCCGGAGCTGGTCGGCGACGTCCTCGACGTCATGCGCGGCCTCGCCGAGGAGGGCATGACCATGGTGGTCGTCACCCACGAGATGGGCTTCGCCCGCGAGGTCGGCGACGCGCTGGTGTTCATGGACGGCGGGGTGGTGGTCGAGTCCGGCAACCCCCGCGAGGTGCTCACCGACCCGCAGCACGAGCGCACCAGGGCCTTCCTCTCCAAGGTGCTCTGAGCCCGTACGCCCGGCGCCCGGCAGGTCACTCCTGCCGGGCGCCGTCGTTTTGCCCGCCCGGGTAATAGGCTGGAGGCAGTCAGCCCGTTACCGACCCCCCTGGAAGGACCCCTGTGGAGCTCGCCGCCTACGCCGATCTCGCCGTCCGGCTGGTGAACACCGAGGAGCCCGAGCGCGGCACCGACTCGCTGACCTCCGTGGAGGCGGTGCGCGGTCTCTTCTCCGACTCCTCGCGGGCCCGCTCGCTCGCCGACGAGTCCGACGTGCCCCGGCTGCGGGCGGTGCGGACCCGGCTGCGCGGGGTCTTCGAGGCCGCCGCCGGCGGGGACGAGATCCGCGGCGTCGACCTGCTGAACAGCCTGCTGATGGAGTACCCGGTCAGCCCGCTGATCTCCGGGCACGACTACCTGGACGACGCCGGGCGGCCGCGCTGGCACCTGCACCTGGCCGACAACTCCCCCACCGCCACCGCCCACTTCAGCGCGGTCGCCTGCATGGGCCTGGCCGTCCACCTCACCGAGCTGGGCGCCGACCGGCTCGGCATCTGCCAGGCCGCGCCCTGCCGCAACGCCTACCTGGACACCTCGACCAACCGCTCCCGCCGCTACTGCTCGGACCGCTGCGCGACCCGCGCCAACGTGGCCGCCTACCGGGCCCGCAAGCGCCTGGAGGCGGAGGCGGCGGCCCGGGCGTAGCGGCCCGCTAGACCTCCTCGACCCAGGCGCCGAGCCGGCGGGCCAGGCCCGGCACCCGGGCCAGCCGCGGGGTGAGCAGCAGCCGCTCCAGCCGGCGCCCCGGCGCCAGCCAGACCGGGCTCGGGCGCAGCCGCAGCAGCACCCGGCCGAGCACCAGCTCGTCCGGGACGGCGCCGTAGCTGCGGCTGTCGCTGTCCACCGGGCGGTTGTCGGAGAGCAGCCACCAGCCCGTGGCCCGGCGCTCGGCGGCCCGCTTCACCACCAGCAGGTCCTGCTGGAAGGGGTGCCGGAAGACCACCACCGCGCCGGGCCGGATCGGCGCGCCGTAGCGGACCAGCAGCCGGTCGCCCTCGCGCAGGGTCGGGACCATCGACGGCCCCGCCACGTCGACCAGCCCGAACGGCAGCGCGCCGCCCGGGCCGCGCTCCCCCGCCCCGGCGCCCTCCGCTCGCGTGCTCCGCGCCACGACTCCTCCTCCCGCCCCCGCTCGCGCCCCCAGTCTGCCGTACGGACCGCCGTCCGTCCGATGTCCGGATTGCGCCGGTTCCCGGTCCGTCTTTCGCCCTAGGCCCACCGCCCGATCGCGAAACCGGGAGGGCGGAAGGGTAATCTCGGGCGCGGGAAGACGATCTAAGGAAGGACTCCCATGTTCTCTCGTCTGTTTGCACCGCGCGCCACCGTCCACGCCCACTGCGACCTGCCCTGCGGCGTCTACGACCCCGCGCAGGCCAAGCTGGAGGCCGAGTCGGTCAAGGCCACCCAGGAGAAGTACCAGGCCAACGAGGACCCGCACTTCCGCGCCCGCGCCGTCATCATCAAGGAGCAGCGCGCCGAGGCCGTCAAGCACCACATCTCGGTGCTGTGGAGCGACTACTTCAAGGCCCCGCACTTCGAGAAGTACCCGCAGCTGCACCAGCTGATCAACGACACCCTGAAGGCCGCCTCGGCCGCCAAGGCGTCCACGGACCCGGCCACCGGCCAGGCCCTGCTCGACCTGATCGCCCAGGTCGACAAGATCTTCTGGGAGACCAAGCAGGCCTGAGCCTGACGCGTCGCCACCCGACCGCCCCCGTCCGCACCGCCGGACGGGGGCGGTCGTGCGTTCACGTCCGACCCGGCCCGGTAAGGGTTGCCTGCCCTGAGTGGCTGTTATGCTGCCAGGGCGTCCGAGGGGGAAGTCCGGTGCGAATCCGGCGCTGACCCGCAACGGTGAGCACGGCCCGTACCCGCCCGTACGGCCGCGCCAGCCCGATCGCCCTCGGCCGCCGACCTCCCGACAACTCGCCGCGGACTGCGAGGGGAACGGCGCCCCGGCACGCCCCCGGCCCGCGCCCGCCCCGGCGCGCTCCCGGCCCGAGGCAAGGCGCACCCGTGAACCGCGCACCCGTCAACCGTGCAGTCGGCCCGCCCACTCGCCGAATACCCGTCGTCCCGCTCGCCGCCGGACTCGCCGCCGCCCTGCTGCTCTCCCTGGTCTGCGGGGTCGCCCTCGGCTCCTCCGGGCTCGGCCTGCCCCGGGTGCTGCGGCTCCTGGGCGCCGGGCTGACGGGCGGCCGGCTGGACGCGGACGAGGCGGCCGCGTACGCGATCGTCTGGGAGATCCGGCTGCCGCGCACCGTGCTGGCCGCCGTGGTCGGCGCCGGGCTGGCCGCCTGCGGGGTCGCCGTCCAGGCCCTGGTGCGCAACGCGCTGGCGGACCCCTTCGTGCTCGGCATCTCCTCCGGCGCGGCCGTCGGCGCCAACGCCGTGATGCTGTTCGGCGCCTTCGCCTCGCTCGGGGTGTGGGCGATCTCCGCCTCCGCCTTCGGCTCCGCGCTGGCCGCCATGACCCTGGTCTACGTCGCGGCCCGCACCGCGTACGGGCTCACCCCGCTGCGGCTGGTGCTCACCGGCACCGCGCTGTCCTACGGCTTCTCCGCCGCCACCACCCTGATGGTCTTCGCCGCCGACCGCGGCGAGGCCGCCCGGGACGTCATGATGTGGCTGCTCGGCAGCCTCGGCGGCGCCACCTGGGGCAAGGTGCCGATCGCCGCCGTCACCGTGCTGGCCGGGCTCGCCTACCTGGCCTGCACCGCCGGGCGGCTGGACGCGCTCGCGATGGGCGACGAGACCTCCGCCTCGCTCGGTGTGGACCCGGACCGGCTGCGCCGCGAGCTGTTCGTGGTGACCGCCGCCGTCACCGGCACCGTGGTCGCGGTCAGCGGGGCGATCGGCTTCGTCGGGCTGCTGATGCCGCACCTGGCGCGGATGCTGGTCGGCGCCGGGCACCGCCGGGTGCTGGTGGTCGCGCCGCTCGCCGGGGCGCTGCTGCTGGTCTGGGTGGACATCGCCTCGCGCACCCTGCTGGCGCCCGCCGAACTGCCCGTCGGGGTGTTCACCGCGGTGCTCGGCGTGCCCGCCTTCCTGGTGATGATGCGCCGCCGCGGCCAGGCCTTCGGAGGTGCCCGGTGACCGCGACGACCGACCCGACCCCGGTGCACGCCCAGGACCTCGCCGTCGACGGCGTCTCGGTGGAACTGGCCGGCACCCGGCTGGTCCACGAGGTGAGCCTGGCGGCCGCCGCCGGGCAGGTGGTCGGCCTGATCGGCCCCAACGGCAGCGGCAAGTCGACCCTGCTGCGCTGCGTCTACCGGGTGCTGAAGCCGGCCGGCGGCGTGGTCCGGCTGGCCGGCGACGACCTGCACGCCCTCACCGCCCGCGAGAGCGCCCGCCGGGTGGCCGCGCTGACCCAGGAGCACTCCGCCGAGTTCGACTTCACCGTCGCCGAGGTGGTCGCCATGGGCCGGCTGCCGCACCGCCGCGGCTTCGGCGCCCAAGTCGACGGGGACGAGCGGCGCTGCGCCGAGGCGCTGCGCAAGGTCCGGGCCGGGCACCTCGCCGAGCGGGGCTTCCTGAGCCTGTCCGGGGGCGAGAAGCAGCGGGTGCTGTTCGCCCGCGCGCTGGTCCAGGAGCCGCGCCTGCTGGTGCTCGACGAACCCACCAACCACCTCGACATCGCGCACCAGTTGGAGGTGCTGGCGCTCGCCCGCGAGGCCGGTCCGACGGTGCTCACCGCGCTGCACGACCTCAACCTGGCGGCGGGCCACTGCGACCTGCTGTACGTCCTGCGGGACGGCCGGATCGTCGCCTCCGGGCCGCCCGACGAGGTGCTCCGACCCGCCCTGCTGGCCGAGGTGTTCGGCGTCCGGGGCACCCCGGTGCGCCACCCGGAGACCGGCGCCCTCCAGCTGCTCTTCGACCGCCTCCCCTGACCCCCAAGGAACTCCCGTGCGCACCAAGGCCGTTGCCGCCACCGCCCTGCTCGCCCTCGGACTCGTCGGCTGCGGCGCCGAGATCGCCCCGAAGGAGGCCGCCACCGCCTCCGCCCACTACCCCGTGACGGTGGACAACTGCGGGGAGAAGCTCACCTTCGCGCAGAAGCCCGCCCGGGTGGTGACCAACGACGTCAACATCACCGAACTGATGCTCTCGCTCGGCCTCGCCGACCGGATGGCCGGCTACGTGATGCCCGACGACAAGGGGAAGATCGACCAGGTCGCCTGGAAGGACGGCTACCAGCAGACCACGTGGCTCTCCAAGAAGATCCTCACCAAGGAGATCGCGCTGGACGCCATGGCCGACCTGGTCTTCGCTGGCTGGCACTACGGCTTCGACGAGGGCAGCGGCGTCACCCCGCAGGCCTTCAAGGCGCTCGGCGTCGACTCGTACGTGCTCAGCGAGTCCTGCCGCAGCGGCAAGGGCACCGAGCGCGGCGTGATGGACCCGCTGGAGGCGCTCTACACCGACCTGGCCAACCTCGGCGAGATCTTCGACGTCAAGGACCGCTCCGACCAGCTGATCGCGGACTTCAAGGCGCGGATCGCCGCCGTCCCGCCGGCCGAGCGCCACCCGTCCGTCTTCCTGTACGACAGCGGGCAGGACAAGCCGTACACCGCCGGGAAGTTCGCCGCCGCCAACGAGATCATCGCCAAGGCGGGCGGGACCAACATCATGGGCGACCTCGCCGACAGCTGGGTCACGGCCGGCTGGGAGAGCGTGGTGCAGCGCGACCCCGAGGTGATCGTGATCAACGACTACGCGACGCCGAAGGCCGAGGAGAAGCGGAAGTTCCTGATGTCCTTCCCGCCGCTGGCCGACGTCGCCGCGGTCAGGAACGGCCGGATCTTCGTCATGGACTACGTCGACCTGGTGGAGAGCCCGCGCAACCCGGCCGCGATCAGCGCGCTGGCCGCCTACCTGCGCACCGTGCCGGCCTCCTGACCGGCCCGGATCCCGCTCCTCCGGGTCCGGGCGGCCGCGGGCGTACGCTCAAGGTACGAGCCGACGGAACCCGACCGGAGGAGCGAGATCATGACCACCACGACGGCCCCCGCCGCCTTCGACACCCGCGCACTGCGCGAGGGCATCGAGCGCCGCGACGCCGAGGCCCTCCTGGCGCTCTACGCGGAGGACGCCGAACTGCGCATGGTCGACCGCAAGACCCAGCCCAGCCACCCCCTGGTGATGCACGGGCGGGAGGAGATCGGCGCCATGCTGGACGACGTCTACGGCCGCGAGATGACCCACACACTGGAACAGGTGGTCGTCCAGGGCGACCACGTCGCCTTCCTGGAGTCCTGCCGGTACCCGGACGGCGTCCGGGTGCTGATGTCCTCGATGGCCGGTCTGCGGGACGGCCGGATCATCGACCAGACCTCCCTCCAGGCCTGGGACGAGACCGGTCCCGAGCAGTAGGCTCACGGACATGATCCGCACCGCCGTCGCCACCGACGTCCCCGTCGTCCACGCCATGATCCGCGAACTCGCGGAGTACGAGAAGGCCCTGCACGAGGCGAAGGCCACCGAGGAGCAGCTGCACGAGGCCCTGTTCGGCGAGAACCCGGCCCTGTTCGGGCTGATCGCCGAGGACGACGCCACCGGTGAACCGGTCGGCTTCGCGGTCTGGTTCCGCAACTTCTCGACCTGGCGCGGCACCCACGGGATCTACCTGGAGGACCTGTACGTCCGCCCGGAGGCGCGCGGCGGCGGCCACGGCAAGTCGCTGCTGCTGGAACTCGCCCGGATCGCCGTCGAGCGCGGCTACTCCCGGGTCGAGTGGTCGGTCCTGGACTGGAACCAGCCCTCGATCGACTTCTACAAGTCGATCGGCGCGGTGCCGATGGACGAGTGGACGGTGTACCGGCTCTCCGACGGGGCGCTGGCCGCCGCCGGGCAGCGCTGAACGGCTCCCGGGAGTCCGGGGAAAGGGTCTGCCACCCTGCGTCGCAATGCCTTACCATGAGTAACTCCCGAACCGGGGTGCGGAAGGCAGAGCGATGGCGGATCCGCGGCGCCGGGCCCCCTTCGGGGGTAGCAAGCGGTAACAAGCGGGGTACCAAGAAAGCACAGCGCGCCACCCAGGAGGCAAGGGTGTCCCAGATCGACGGCGATCTCGGCGTTCAGGACTTCGTGGAGGTCCGGCTGCCCGCAGCCGGGGCCTACCTCTCCGTCCTGCGAACAGCGACGGCCGGGTTGGCGGCCCGGTTGGACTTCACGCTCGACGAGATCGAGGACCTGCGGATCGCGGTCGACGAGGCCTGCGCCATCCTGCTCCAGCAGGCGGTGCCCGGCTCCGTACTGTCCTGCGAGTTCCGGCTGGTCGGCGACTCGTTGAAGGTCACCGTCTCCGCCCCGACCACCGACGGCAAGGCTCCCGAACGGGACACCTTCGCCTGGACGGTGCTCTCCGCCCTGGCCGGCGAGGTCGACTCCTCGGTCGCCGAGGACAGGACCGTGACGATCAGCCTGCACAAGAAGCGCGGCGGGTCCCCCTCCCACTAGTCGGGCGCCGGACCGCACCGCACGACCGAGCAGCACCGAGCAGCACCCGCGCAAGGGCCGTCCGCCGCTCCCCCGCTCAGGGGACCGACGGACGGCTCCCGGTACCGCCACCCACGCGGTACGACCAACGAGACGATTCCGGGGCCACCGGCCCCGGTGCTCCCGGAACGGAACGGGGGAATGGCCGTGAGTGATCTGGACCGTACCGGCCTCGCGACGGCGGGACCTGCCGTACCGACCCAGGCGAGCGTTCCCGGCCTCGCCGCCAACGACGAAGCGCACCCGAAGGACGCCCAGCGGATGAGCCACCCCACCGAGCCGACGTCCGAGCCGACGCCTGCCTCCGCGCCCCCGCCGGACCCGGTGGACGAGGCGGCCCCGGCCGTCGGGACGGAACCGGCGGTCGAGGCCGACCCCGCGGTCGAGGCCGAGTCGACGGCCGAGGTCGAGCCGCACGTCGCCCTGCCCGCCCAGGGCTCGCACCGCACCGGCGCCCCGGACCGGGAGGCCGCCCGCGCGCTGTTCGTCCGGCTGTCCGCACTGCCCGAGGGCTCCCCGGAGCGGGTCGAGCTGCGCAACCAGCTGGTGCGGATGCACATCCCGCTGGTCGAGCACCTGGCCCGGCGCTTCCGCAACCGGGGCGAGCCGCTGGACGACCTGACCCAGGTCGCCACCATCGGCCTGATCAAGTCGGTGGACCGCTTCGACCACGAGCGCGGGGTCGAGTTCTCCACCTACGCGACGCCGACCATCGTCGGGGAGATCAAGCGGCACTTCCGCGACAAGGGCTGGGCGGTGCGCGTCCCGCGCCGCCTCCAGGAGCTGCGGCTGTCGCTCACCACGGCGACCAGCGAACTCTCCCAGCGGCACGGCCGCTCCCCCACGGTGCACGAGCTGGCCGAGCACCTGGGGATCTCCGAGGAGGACGTCCTGGAGGGCCTGGAGTCCGCCAACGCGTACTCCACGCTGTCCCTGGACGTGCCGGACAGCGACGACGAGTCGCCGGCCGTCGCGGACACCCTGGGCGCGACCGACGAGGCGCTGGAGGGCGTCGAGTACCGCGAGTCGCTCAAGCCGCTGCTGGCCCAACTGCCGCCCCGGGAGCAGAAGATCCTGGTGCTGCGGTTCTTCCGGAACATGACCCAGTCGCAGATCGCCGCCGAGGTGGGGATCTCCCAGATGCACGTGTCCCGGCTGCTCGCCCGGACCTTGGCCCAGCTGCGGGAGAAGCTCCTGGTGGAGGAGTAGGGCTGACGCTCCTTCAGTTCCCCCGGCTTGAGGCTCCCCTTTCAAGCCCCCGGCTTCAAGCCCCGGCTTCAGGCTCCCGGCGGCCCTGTACCCCTAGTCCTCGGACGGGGCGTACAGGGCCGCCGTCGACTTCGGGTTCAGCAGGCAGCCGATGCCCACCAGGCCGAGTGCGCCGACCAGCACGCCGACCGCGATCATCGCGCCGCCGCTCTCGGCCATGTAGTAGCCGACCGGCAGGCAGATCGAGTTGGTCAGCACCGCCGGACTGCGGCCCCAGCGGCGCTCCTTGAGCAGGGCGCGGGCGGCCAGCACCGGCAGCACCCCGAGCAGCACGATGACCGCTCCGCCGAACTCGTTCAGGGCCAGCTGCTTGGACTGGCCGGACAGCGCGGCCACCATGTCCCAGACGCCGACGACGGCCAGCGCGGCGCCCGCCAGGGCCGTGATGGCGGCGCCCAGGGTCAGGGAGGCCGGGCGGCCGGATCCGGCCGAGGGTACGGGTGCGGAGGTTTCTGCGGTCACTCCAGCAGGGTAGCCGCCGGTTGCTCCGTACCGACCCGTAGGCTTTCCCCATGCGCGCTCTCCTGGTCGTGAACCACAAGGCCACCACCACCAGTGGCCGGACCAGGGACGTCCTGATCCACGCCCTGCGCAGCGATCTCAAGCTGGAGGTCGCCGAGACCCGCTACCGGGGCCACGCGCGCGACCTGGCCCGCGAGGCGGCGGAGGACGGCACGGTCGACCTGGTGGTGGCGCTGGGCGGGGACGGCACCGTCAACGAGGTGGTGAACGGGCTGCTGGCGCACGGCCCGGGCGAGAAGGTCCCGCGACTGGCCGTGGTGCCGGGCGGTTCGACCAATGTGTTCGCCCGCGCGCTGGGCCTGCCCAACGACCCGGTGGAGGCCACCGGCGCCCTGCTGGACGCGCTGGAGCACGGCCGGGAGCGGCCGATCGGGCTGGGCAAGGCGATGACCGACGGACTGCCGGACCGCTGGTTCACCTTCACCGCCGGCCTCGGCTTCGACGCCGGGGTGGTCGGGCGGGTCGAGGAGCAGCGCCGGGCCGGGCGCAAGTCCACCCACGCCCTGTACGTCGGCCAGGCCCTGCGGCACTACTTCACCCAGCGTGAGCAGCGCCGTTCCGGCCCCGTCTCCCTGGAGCTGCCGGGCCACGAGCGGGTTCCGGGCCTGGTGCTGTCGATAGTCAGCAACACCTCTCCCTGGACGTTCCTCGGCAACCGTCCGGTCTACCCCTCACCGCTCGCCTCCTTCGACACGGACCTGGACGTCTTCGGCATCACCCGGATGACGGCGTTCGGCACCGCTCGAACGGTCCGTCAGATCCTGCGGTCGTACACGACTTCGAGTGACGGCGCCCCTCCCAGCGGCCCCTCCGGGAAGCACGTCGTCTCCTATCACGACGTCAGACACTTCACCTTGGTTTCGGAGGAACCGGCCCCGTTCCAGGTCGACGGGGACCATCTTGGAGACAGGAGTCGCGTCAGTTTCACAGGCGTACGGCGGGCACTGCGTGTGATTGTGTGACTGGAAGGGGGGTTCCTCCTTCTTCTCGAACGCACAAGCCCCCTTCACTCCATAGAAGTACTGGCTGTGAGCTAGGCGACACCGAAGAATCCAAAATTCCTCCCCGAAGGGGGTTGTATCCGAGCCCGAGGTTTGCGAACCTCTACATGGCGATCGGGACACATCGCAGCGACGGCAACTCCGGAACCACAGGAGCGCCGACCGCGGGGTGTCCCTCGAATCGCCGAATCCCCCCCAGCACAGACCACCCGGGCCCGACGGGCCTTTGGTCTCTTTTGCTGTTGCGGGATTCGTGAAAGCGTTCACATTCACAAGCCATTCGATTATGCCGATCGGGCCACCCCCCGCGGCAGGAGGAGTTGGACGACCATGGACTGGCGCCACCGCGCTGTCTGCCGCGAAGAGGACCCCGAGCTGTTCTTCCCGATCGGGAACACCGGTCCTGCTCTGCTGCAGATCGAGGAAGCCAAGGCCGTGTGCCGCCGCTGTCCGGTGATGGAGCAGTGCCTCCAGTGGGCGCTCGAGACCGGTCAGGACGCCGGCGTCTGGGGCGGCATGAGCGAGGACGAGCGCCGCGCGATGAAGCGCCGTGCAGCCCGCAACCGCGCCCGCACCGCCTGATCACCCGGCGATCACACGCCGTAGTACCAGCAGTGACCGCAGTACCGATCGACACATGATCAAAGGCTTCCCTGCACCTCCTGGTGAAGCCTTCCGCACCAAGGACCTCGCCCAGCCAGGTCCCGCGACACCGGACCCGCCCAAGCACTTGATACTGTTCACTTAGAGCAATATCGTGGAGCTGTGGCGCTCACCGTGTGCAACGCACCGGCGAGGTGTCGCACCACCCAGAGCCCCCGTTCCGGCCGACTCCCCCCGACGGCCGGAACGGGTTGAGAGGCCCTGTCGACCCACCCCCCCCCGGTCGACAGGGCCTCGTTTCTGTTTCCGCGCCCCGTTCCGCACCCCGGCGTGCGGGTGCGCGCACCCGGCGCTTCCGCCGGACGCACGCCCCCTCCACGCACCTGTGCGCATCCCCGCGCAACGGTTCCTCGCTCCCCGCAGACGGGGAACTCAGCGGACGGGGATCTCCAGGATCACCTTCGTACCGCCGTTCGGGCCGGCCACCATGTCGAAGGTGCCGCCCAGCTCGCCGGTGGCCAGCGTCCGGACGATCTGCAGCCCGAGGTTGCCCGCCGTCTTCGGGTCGAAGCCCTCCGGCATGCCCCGGCCGTCGTCCTGCACCGTGATCAGCAGGTACTCCTCCGGCCGGGCGCCGCCGTTCCAGGTGTCCGACCAGCCCTTTCCGGTCGCCGGGGCCCGCCCGCGCAGCGCGCTGACCTCCAGGTTCCCGGAGGCGGTCGGACCGAACGCGTGCTCCAGGGCGTTCTGGAGCAGTTCGGTCAACACCATCGACAGCGGGGTGGCCACCTCGGCGGAGAGGATCCCGAAGCTGCCGGTGCGGCGGGTCGCCACCCGGCCGTCCTGGGTCAGCTCCATCGCCATCGCCAGCACCCGGTCGGCGATCTCGTCGAAGGCCACCTGCTCGTCCAGCGCCTGGGAGAGCGTCTCGTGCACGATCGCGATCGAGCCGACCCGGCGCACCGCCTCGTCCAGCGCGGCCCGGGCGGACTCCGACTCCATCCGGCGGGACTGCAGCCGCAGCAGGGCCGCGACGGTCTGCAGGTTGTTCTTCACCCGGTGGTGGATCTCCCGGATGGTGGCGTCCTTGGTCATCAACTCGCGGTCGCGGCGGCGCAGCTCGGTCACGTCCCGGCAGAGCACCAGCGAACCGGTCAGGGTGCCCTTGGGCTTGAGCGGGATCGCCCGCAGGGTCACCACTCCCCCCTGCGCCTCCACCTCGGTCTGCCGGGGCGCCCAGCCGCTCGCCAGCTTCACCAGCGCCTCGTGGACGGCCGAGCGGGACGGCGGGGCGAGGTCGGCGGTGGCCCGGCCGAGGTGGCTGCCGACCAGGTCGGTGGTGAGGCCGAGGCGGTGGTACGCGGAGAGGGCGTTGGGGCTGGCGTAGGTGACCACGCCGTCCGCGTCCAGCCGGATCAGGCCGTCGCCGACCCGGGGGGCCGCGTCCATGTCGGCCTGCTCGACGCCGGGGAAGGGGAAGGAGCCGGCCGCGATCATCTGGGCCAGGTCGGAGGCGCTCTGGAGGTAGGTGAGCTCCAGCCGGCTGGGGGTGCGGACGGTCAGCAGGTTGGTGTTGCGGGCGATCACGCCCAGCACCTTGCCCTCGCGCCGGACCGGGATCGACTCGACCCGGACCGGGACCTCCTCGCGCCACTCCGGGTCGCCCTCGCGCACGATCCGGCCCTCGTCGAAGGCGGCGTCCAGCAGCGGGCGGCGGCCGCGCGGGACGAGGTGGCCGACCATGTCGTCCTGGTAGGAGGTGGGCCCGGTGTTGGGCCGCATCTGCGCCACCGAGACGTAGCGGATGCCGTCCCAGGTGGGGATCCACAGCACCAGGTCGGCGAAGGAGAGGTCGGAGAGCAGCTGCCACTCCGAGACCAGGTGGTGGAGCCATTCCACATCGGCCCCGGTGAGGGTGGTGTGGCGGCGGACGAGTTCGTTCAGCGAGGGCACATGGCGAGGGTAGCGCCGCCGGTCCGGGCGGGGCGCGCCAGGCCTCCCGCCGGGTCCGGACACCCCCTGAGTTGTTTAGACCAATTTTCCGGGAGGCCTGGACAACCGAGATTGGTCTAGTCCACAATGGAAGGGCACCAAGGAGAGGTCCCCGCGCAACTGCCCTGACCGCGCGCGGCCCCTCCTCGGTCGGACGCCGCAGATCGAGGACCCCGCACAGTTCTCGATCCCATCTGGCGCCCGACGACAGCTCCGGGCTGCGGTGCCGCATGGGTTGAGGGTCCCGTGTCGGCGCCGTGGCCCGTAGTGTTTTCCACCCCCGGAACCATGTCTCCGCCGCTCAACGAGCCGGCCCCGGTCCACAACCCGTGGACCGGGGCCGGCTCGCGTGCGGGACGGGTCGCCGCCGCGCGTGGGACGGGCTACCGCGTCTCGGTGACCTTGGCCAGGGCGCGCGGGGCGTCCGGGTCCTGGCCGCGGGCGATGGTGACCTCGTAGGCCAGCAGCTGGAGCGGCAGGATCTCCAGGATCGGCTGCACCTCCTCGGGCACGCCGGCCGGCAGCGCGAAGCCGGCCGAGGCGGCGTCCACCTGCGCCTGCTGGCCGACCACCACCAGGTCCGCGCCGCGCCCGCGCAGCCGGTCCAGCACCGGCTGGAGGGCCTCGCCGCCCTTGCCGTCCGGGACGATCGCGATGACCGGCGAGACGTTGTCCACCATCGCCAGCGGGCCGTGCAGCAGGTCGGCGCCGGAGAACGGGGTGGCCGGGATGTAGGTGGTCTCCATCAGCTTGAGCGCCGCCTCGCGGGCGGTCGGGTAGCCGTAGCCGCGCGAGGTGATCACCAGGCGCTGGGCGAAGCGGTAGCGCTCCGCCAGCGCCTTCACCTCGGCCCGGCGGGACAGCACCCCGGCGGCCAGGCTCGGCAGCTCCTTGGCGGCCGCGCCGTCGCCCCTGCGCAGGCCCTCGACCAGCAGGTAGAGCGCCAGCAGCTCGGCGGTGTACGTCTTGGTGGCCGGCAGCGCCTTCTCCGGGCCGGCCAGCACGTCGATGTGGAACTCGGAGACCTCGGCGAGCGGCGAGGCGGCGTTGTTGGTCACCGCGAGCGTGACGGCCCCGGCCTCGCGGGCGGCCTTGGTGGAGGCCACCAGGTCGGGCGAGCCGCCGGACTGGCTGACGGTGACGACCAGCACGTCGGTGAGGTCCGGCTTGGCGCCGTACGCGGTGGTGGTGGACATCGAGGTCAGGCCGGCCGGCTTTCCGAGCAGGATCTCGATCAGGTACTTGGCGTACAGCGCGGCGTTGTCGGACGTGCCGCGCGCGGTGAGCAGGACGAAGCGCGGGCGGCGGGCGGCGATCTGTGCGGCGACCTCGCGGATCTTCGGGGCACCCTCGTCGAGGATGCGCTGGAGGACGGCCGGCTGCTCGGCCATCTCCGCCGCCATGATCCGGCCGGGGACGGGAACGGTCTGCGGGTCGGACATCTGGGTCTGCCTCCGGTGAGACGGTTCGACCCCGCTCGGGCGGCTGCCCGGCGGGGACCTCCAGGCGGCGAGTCCGCACACTCGCTGCGGTCCTTCGTCCCACGATCCTACGGGCGCTCCCGCCGCCGGGCACCTCCGTCCGCACACCCGCGCGCCCCGCGCGCACGCCCACCCGCGCGCCCCTCCGGACGCCCTTCCGACGACGGGACGGGCGTCCGGAGACGGGCGCGACTCGAGGTCAGGACGCCTTGTTGATCAGCTGGTCGATCGCGGCGTCGGCCTCCTTGGTGGCCTGGTCCACCGACTTGCCCTTGAGGATCGAGGTCAGCATGTCCGGGATGATCTTCTGCTTCTCGACCGCGCCCCAGCCGGGGGCCAGCGGGGTGAACCAGGCGTCCGGGACGGCGTTGGCCGCGGCGGCGGTGCTCGGCTTGCTCTTCAGCGGGTTCAGCTGGGTCAGGTTGTTCGGCAGGATGTCCTTGTCGGCCAGCGCCTGCTCGGACTTGGTGCTGGTGAACATCCGGATCCAGTCGGTGGCCAGCGCCACCTGCTGGGACTTGGCGGTGACGGCGAGGTCGGAGCCGCCGATGAAGGTCGGCAGCGGCTTGCCGTCCGGGCCGGGCATGGTGGCCACCTTGACGGCGTCCTTGAGGCTCGGGTCGCCGGTGACCGGCGCGGTGACGCTGGCCGCCTCGTAGCCGTTGCCGTAGAAGGACGCGGCGTGCCCGCGGGCCATCGACTCGAACTGGTTCTGCTCGTTCACCGCCAGGTCGCCCTTGTTGTACTTGCGCACCAGGTCGACGAAGTGGCTGATGCCCTGCTGGGACTTGGGGTCGTGCAGGGTGCCGTGCCAGTTGCCGGAGCCGTCGAACTTGGCGATGCCGCCGCCGTACGCGGCCACGTAGCTCATCGCGGCGTACCAGTACGGGCCGGGCAGGTAGAGCGGGGAGAAGGTCTTGTCGGCCTTGTTCCGGTCCGCGACCTTGTCCAGCGCGGCCAGCAGCTCCGCCTCGGTCTTCGGGAAGTCGGCGCTGCCGGTGGCCTGCTGGAAGGCGGTGGAGTTGTAGATGGCGACCCGGGAGCCGGCGTAGTAGGGCACGCACCAGAGCTTGTCCTGGTACGTACAGGTGTTGGCGAGCGCCTTGATCCAGCTGTCGGAGTTGTCGAAGGTGCCGCGGTCCACCGGGGCCAGCGCGCCGGAGAGCACGTACTTCATGGTCTCGGTGTTGCCCAGCTCGACCACGTCGGGGGCGCTGCCGTCGGCGATGGCCTTGTCGAGCTTGGCCAGCTTGTCGGCCCAACCCTGGTAGGCGAGCTTGAGGGTGACGTTCGGGTACTTCGCCGCGAACTCGTCGTTGACCCGCTGGACCAGGTCCGGCCAGTTCTTCTGGGCGTCGTCCATCAGCCAGACGGTGACGGTGCCACCGGCGGCCTTCGGGTCCGCGGAACCGGCCGCGCCGGCGTCGCCCGAGGGCTTCGCCGTCGAGGAACAGGCCGTCAGACCGACCGCCAGTGCCAGGGTCCCGAGCGTCGAGATGAGCTGACGCTTCTTCACGCCATCCTCCGAGGGGTGTAGAGCCGTTGTGCCCGCCGGCAGCGTGATTGGCGCCCGTGGCGGAGAGTCCGGACAGGGGGCGGCGAAGAGCTTGGGGGAGGGCCGATACCACATCCGGCGAGGTTGAATCTCGAACCGGATGACTGGACTCTGGCCTAGACCATAGGTGGTGTCAACGACCAAAAGCCTTCGTCGGGGCGGCCGTTGCAGAGCCGTTGTACCGCGTGGCCGCCAGTCGTCGTTCCGTCACCCTAAGTGGGCCTTAAGGTGGATTTAAGGCCTGCTTGAGGGAACACGGTCACTCGGTGGTCTCCCGGGTCGACGGCGGGGAAACAGAACGGGCCCGCCATGCGACATGCGCATGACGGGCCCGTTCACCGACGCCACCGGACAGCGCCGGTGACGTCGCGTCGATCGTGTCAGCCGACCGCTCCCGGCTGCCCGGTGAGGACCTCCACGGCCGCCAGTCCGCAGACCCGGGCGGCGCCGTGGGTGGCGATGTACAGCGCGCCGACCGGCTCCGACTGGGGCAGGCCCATCTCGACCACGGCGGCGTCCGGCCGGGCCGCCACCAGGCGGCGCAGCGCGGCGGACATCCACGCGTGCCGGTGCGCGTCCCGGACCACCAGCACCAGGCGGCGGCCCTCGGCGCCGGCCAGCAGCTCGCCGACCAGGGCGTCCAGCAGCTCCGGCGCGGCCTCGGCCGCCGACACCGCGCGGGTGCGGGTGCCGGGGAAGCGGTCCGCCAGCATGCCGGCCACGCCCCACGGGGTGACGTCGCCGACCGCGATGTTCGGCTCGTCCGAGAACGAGGCCACGTACGGGCGCTCGCTCACCGGCGGCACCACCTGGCCCGGCGCCCGGACCACCTTGAGCGCCCGGCGCGCGGCCCGCAGACCGACCGCCAGGTCCGGCTCGACCCGCTCGCCCTGGGCCGCGATCCGGCCCCAGCTGCCCAGCGCCCGGACCCGCTCGGCGGCGTCCGCCAGCCGCTCCTCGGCGAGCAGGCCGGAGCGCACGCCCGCCACGATGGCGTCGCGCAGCATCAGCACGGTCTCCTCGTCGGCCAGCCCGCCGCCGACGCAGATCGCGTCCGCGCCGGCCGCCAGGGCCAGCACGGTGCCCTCGCCCATCCCGAAGGTGTCGGCGATGGCGCCCATCTCGATCGCGTCGCTGACGATCAGGCCCTGGTAGCCGAGGCCGCCGTCGGCCGGGGCCGCGCGCAGCAGGTCGCGCAGCACGGTCGGGCTCAGGGTGGCCGGCAGCTTCGGGTCCAGCGCCGGGATCATGATGTGGGCGGTCATCACGGCCTTGGTGCCGGCCGCGATCGCCGCCTGGAACGGGATCAGGTCGCGGGCCCGCAGCACGTCCAGGTCGACGTCGATGACCGGCAGGCCGTGGTGCGAGTCCACCGCGGTGTCGCCGTGGCCGGGGAAGTGCTTGGAGCAGGCGGCCACGCCGGCCGACTGCAGGCCCTCCACCCAGGCGGCGGTGTGCCGGGCGCACAGCTCGGGGTCGGCGCCGAAGGAGCGGACGCCGATGACCGGGTTGCGCGGGTTGGAGTTGACGTCCGCGGTGGGCGCCCAGTTGTAGTTGACGCCGGCCGCGGCCAGCGCCCGGCCCAGCTCGCGGGCGACGTCCCGGGTCAGCGCCGGGTCGTCGATCGCGCCGAGCGCGAGGTTGCCCGGCCAGGACGAGCCGGAGCCCGCCTCCAGCCGGGTGACGTCGCCGCTCTCCTCGTCGATGGCGATCAGGAGGTCGGGGTTCTCGGCGCGCAGCGCCCGGGTGAGCGCGGACAGCTGGTCGAGGTCGACCACGTTGCGGTCGAACAGCGCGACCGAGCCGAGGCCCGCGGCGAGGTGGCGGCGCAGCCACTCCGGCGGCTCGGTGCCGACGAAGCCGGGCTGGAGGACGGTCAGGGCGTCGCGGTGCAGCTGGTCGCTGTCCGGCACGGTGGGAACGAGGATGCTCACGTGGACTCAGCCCTTCACGGCGCCGTCGGTCAGACCGCCGACCGCCTTGCGCTGGAGGAAGACGAACAGGATCAGCACGGGGATGGCGAACATCGTGGACGCGGCCATGGTGGCGCCCCAGTCGTTGCCGAAGGCGGTCTTGAAGGACGACAGCCACAGCGGCAGCGTCTTGCCCTGGTCCTTGTTGAGGATCAGGACGAGCGGGAACTCATTCCACGCCGTGATGAAACCGAACAGCGAGGTCGACATCAGGCCCGGGGCCAGCAGCGGGAAGATCACCTTCACGAAGGCCTGGGAGCGGGTGCAGCCGTCCACCATGGCCGACTCCTCCAGCTCCTTCGGCACCGCGGCGATGAAGCTGCGCAGCGTCCAGATGGTGAAGGGCAGGACCATCATCATGTAGAAGAGGGTCAGCGGCACCAGGCTGTTCAGCATGTCGTTGTCGCGGGAGATGATGTAGACCGCGATGGTCATGACCTCCCAGGGCGCCATCTGGGCCATCATGATGACCAGCACGAAGGCCTTGCGGCCGCGGAACCTCATCCGGGCGATGGCGAAGGACGCCAGGGTGGCGATCACCAGTGACCCGAGCACCGCGCCGACGGTGACGACGACGCTGTTGAGGACGTACGTCCAGAAGTTCGGCGCGTTGACCGCGGTGGTGAAGTGCTCGAAGGTCGCGTCGAGCGGGATGAACACCGGCGTCGGGCTGATGATGTCGCTGTTCTGCTTGAACGCGGTCGCGAACATCCAGTAGACGGGGAACACGAAGAAGACGGCGAGGACGGCCGCGATCACGTTCAGCCAGGTACGTCCGAAGAGAGAGCGCCTCACAGCTCGTCCTCCTGCTTGATCATGATGCGGAAGTAGTACGCCATCAGCACGCCCAGCATCAGGATGGTGAGCACCGCGATCGCGGAGCCGACGCCGTAGTGCTGGCCGGCCGAACCCTCCAGGAAGGCGTGCACCGGCAGGGTCCGGGTCAGCTTCTCCGGTCCACCGGCGTTGACCGCGTAGACCTGGGTGAACGCCTTGAACACCCAGATGACCTCGAGGAAGGTCGTGGCCAGGAAGAACGGCTTCAGGTTGGGGAAGATCACCGCGGTGAAGATCTTGCGCGCGCCGGCGCCGTCCATCCGGGCCGCCTCGTAGAGCTCCTTCGGGATGGTGGTCAGGCCGGCGTACATGTTGAACGCCACGAACGGGATCGACATCCAGACGATCAGCAGGATGATCACGAAGAACGTCGAGTACTGGTTGCTGAGCCAGTTGTAGCCGTGCATCGACTGCCAGCCGAGCTGCTCCAGGATCCAGTTGACGACGCCCCACTGGGAGTCGAACAGCCAGGTGTAGACGGTGGTCGCGGCGACCACCGGCATGGCCCAGGCCAGCAGCAGCGCGACCTGGAGCACCAGCCGCATCTTCTTGCCGAGCTGGTTCAGCAGCAGGCCGATCAGGGTGCCGCCGACCATGATCAGCACCACGTTGACCAGGGTGAAGACGATGGTCCGGCCGGTGACCGACCAGAACTCCGGGTCGGTCAGCTGCTCCTTGTAGTTGTCGAAGCCCGTCCACTCGGTCAGGTGCAGGACCAGCTGGCGCCTGTTGAGGTTCTGGAACGACAGCAGGACCGTCTTGAGCAGCGGCCAGCCCAGCAGGGCCAGGGTCGCCACGGTGGCCGGCAGCAGCAGCAGGTACGGCGCGAGGCGTGAGCCCAGGCTGGGGCCGCCCGCGGATCTGGCGCCCTTCGGCGCGGTGCCCTTCGAGCCGCCGCCCGAGGCGCTCGTCTCTTGACCGGCCACAGCGGCCTTCCCTGGGTCCGGGGACTGTGTCTGCACCCGCTCCGAATGCACAGCCATCGTTCTCACTTCCTCACAACCTGGCCACGACGGACAGGCGCCGCCCACCGGCCCCCCGCCGGGGGCCGGTGAACGACGCTGCTGGGACCCGCCTCCGGACTCCCGCCTGCGGGAGGGCCGAGGACGGGTCCCGGGTGCTTACTGCTTCTGGTTGAGCTTCTTGGCGATCTCGTCGTCGTACTTCTTGGCCGTGGAGGCGAAGTCGCCGCCCTGGAGGACAGCGGTCAGGAACTCCTTGACCGGGTTCGGGTTGTCCTCGACGCTGGACCAGTTCGGGGTGTTCGGGGTGATCGCGCCGACGGTGGCGCCCTGCTGGGCGGCCTTGGCGAAGTCGCCCTGGATGTTGGCGTTCAGCGCGGGCTTGTTCGTGGTGATGCCGGCGGCGGCGAACAGACCCTCGTTCTTGTCGTTGAGGGCGATCTTCAGGTAGTCCTTGGCCATGTCGGTGTTCTTGCTCTGCGAGGCGATCGCGAGGTTCGAACCACCGAGGAACACGCCGGTGGGCTTGTCGGCGGTCTTGCCGGGGAGCGCGAAGTAGCCGATCTTGTCCTTCGGCATGGCCTTCTCGTCCGGCAGCTCCCAGCCGAGGCCGATCATGGCGCCGACGTTGCCCTGGGCGAAGACGTCCTTCTGCTGCGGGGTGGCCTCGTCCTTGTCCTTCGGACCGGTGGCCGAGTAGCCCTGGAGCTTCTTGTAGGTCTCGAAGGCCTTCTGGCTCTCGGGCGAGCCCAGGCCGCCGACCCACTTGTCGCCGTCCTTCTTGGCGATCTTGCCACCCTCGCTGGTGAGCAGACCGAAGTAGACGTACCACTCCTGGCCGGGCATGTAGATCGGGTCGACGACGCCCTCGGTGGTCTTCAGCTTCTCCAGGTCGCTGTAGAACTCCTCCAGGGTCTTCGGCGTGTCGGTCAGGCCGGCCTTGGCCCACAGGTCCTTGTTGTAGGCGACCACGCGGTTGGTGACGTACCACGGGGCGGCGTACTGCTTGCCGTCCAGGACGGCGGACTCGTTCTGGTTGGCGGGCCAGGCGTCGCCGCCCAGGGCGGCCTTCTCCTTGGTGAGGTCGAGCAGACCGCCCGAGGAGGCGTAGCCGGCGGTCTGGGTGTTGCCGACCTCCAGGACGTCGACCGAGCCCTCCGACAGCGCGGCGGTGATCTTGGCGCCGATGCCGCCCCACTCCTGGGTCGCGTACTCGACCTTCGAGCCCGGGTAGGTGGTCTCGAACTCGGTCTTGACCGCGTCGGTCCAGCCCTTCGGGGCGGAGCCGGTCATGGTCCAGACCTTGAGCGTCTTGCCCTTGTACTTGTCCGCCGCGGAGGCGGAGGACGACCCCGAGTCGCCCTCGCTCTTCTTGCCGTCCGAGCCGCAAGCCGCCAGGCCGACGACCATTGCTGCGACGCCGACCGCCGCGATGAGCTGACGCTTCATTACGCCATCCTCCTGAGGGATGCCTGGGTTACCCCCGTCGGGCGGCAGCGGCAGACCCACACAAAGCGGGGGAAAGGTGCCGCGGACCCCTTCGAACGGGTGGGGGGATTCATAGCTACCGGCCTAGTGGTGTAGACCAGCTGCCTGGAGCTTGGCCTAGACCAATGGGCCTGTCAACGGCTGTTCGACCGATCTCGACCACCCGTTATCAAGCCGACACCGCACATCGTTCATCGCGTGATGAGGTATTCGTTCCGTAGCCATACATGCAACGATGTGAGCCGTTAACGATGTGGCGGGGTCGCCGTAGGCCTCGCGAGAAGCGGGAGAACAGGTCCGATGAGCAGCGACGGGGGATCCACCGCCCAGGTCAACGACCCCGAGGTGAACAGCCTCCCGACGCAGGCCGGCACCGACCCGACCGCGCGCGTCCCCAAGTACTACGGCCTGAAGCGGCACCTGCTGCAGCTCACCGAGACCCAGCCCGCCGGCACCCCGGTGCCGCCCGAGCGGGCGCTCGCCGCCCAGTTCGACACCTCCCGCACCACCGTGCGCCAGGCCCTCCAGGAGCTGGTCGTCGAGGGCCGGCTGGAGCGCATCCAGGGCAAGGGCACCTTCGTCGCCAAGCCCAAGGTCGCCCAGGCCCTCCAGCTGACCTCCTACACCGAGGACATGCGGGCCCAGGGCCTGGAGCCCGCCTCCCGGCTGATCGAGATCGGCTACATCACCGCCGACGACCGGCTCGCCCCGCTGCTCGACATCAAGCCCGGCGGCCGGGTGCTGCGGATCGAGCGCCTGCGACTCGCCAACGGCGACCCGATGGCCATCGAGGTCGCCCACCTCTCCGCCAAGCGCTTCCCGGCCCTGCGCCGCAACCTGGCCAAGCACACCTCCCTCTACGCGGCGCTGCGCGAGGTGTACGGGGTCACCGTGGCCGAGGCCGAGGAGACCATCGAGACCACCCTGGCCAACCCGCGCGAGGCCGGCCTGCTCGGCTCCGACCTCGGCCTGCCGATGCTCCAGCTCTCCCGGCACTCCTTCGACAACGACGGGGCCCCGGTCGAGTGGGTGCGCTCCATCTACCGCGGCGACCGCTACAAGTTCATCACCCGACTGAAGCGTCCGGAGTAGCCGCACTCCCCCACCGCATCCCGGGCACCGGCGCGCGCGACCCGCGCGCCGGTGCCCTTCGCGTTCCGCGGCGGCTTCTCCCGCGGCCCCCGGCGGTGGTGGCTTTTGCGCCCCCCGGCGGCGGACTCCGGCCGGTTGCGTCCGGCTGGTGGGAAGTTCGGTCAATCCCGGTGACATGGATCACCCCATGCTCTAGATTGCGCAGCCGTACTGACCTGACTGCCGATCACCGATGGTGCTGCTCGGCGGGCCCGTGCGGCGCTCGGCGCCGAGGGGCTGCGGCGCCGACGGGGAACCCCTCCGGAGCGGAGCCGAAGATGCCCTCTGATCCTCCCAGCGTCGAAGATGTCATGCCCGAGCCAGCCGGGAGGCCCGTCCCGGCCGTGACGCCCGAGCGGGTGCTGGCCGGCCTCGCCCTGCTCGTGCCGATCGTCGCGACGCTCTGGGTGTCCTCGTACGACAAGAGCGACCCGGCGGTGGCCGGGGTGCCGTTCTTCTACTGGTACCAGCTGCTCTGGGTGCCGGTGTCGGCCGTGTTCACGGTCGCCGCCTACCTGCTGATCACCCGGGACGAGAAGGCCCGCAAGGCGGCCCGGAAGGGCGGTGCGCGATGAAGGACGTCAACGTGCCGGCCCTCGTGGTCTTCGTGCTGTTCTTCGCCCTCGTCACCGTGATGGGCTTCCTCGCCTCGCGCTGGCGCCGCGCGGACAACGCCGCGCACCTGGACGAGTGGGGCCTGGGCGGCCGCAGCTTCGGGACCTGGGTGACCTGGTTCCTGCTCGGCGGCGACCTCTACACCGCGTACACCTTCGTCGCCGTCCCGGCCGCGGTGTACGCGACCGGCGCGGCGGGCTTCTTCGCGGTGCCGTACACGATCATCGCCTACCCGCTGGTCTTCCTCTTCCTGCCCCGGCTCTGGTCGGTCTCCCGGGTGCACGGCTACGTGACCCCGGCCGACTTCGTGCGCGGCCGGTACGGCTCGCGGCCGCTGTCGCTGGTGGTCGCGCTCACCGGCATCCTGGCCACCATGCCGTACATCGCCCTGCAGCTCGTCGGCATCCAGGCCGTGCTGGACGTGCTGGGGGTCGGCGGCGGGGAGAACGCCAACTGGTTCGTCAAGGACCTGCCGCTGTTCATCGCCTTCGGCGTGCTGGCCGCCTACACCTACTCCTCCGGCCTGCGCGCCCCGGCGCTGATCGCCTTCGTCAAGGACGCCCTGGTCTACATCGTGATCATCGTCGCGGTGATCTACATCCCGATCCGGCTCGGCGGCTACGGGCACATCTTCGACTCGGCCGCGCAGCACTTCAAGGAGGTCAAGGGCGGCTCGCTGACCATCCCCGAGAACAAGCAGTGGACGTACGCCACGCTCGCCCTCGGCTCAGCGATGGCGCTGTTCATGTACCCCCACTCGGTGACCGGCGTATTGGCCTCCAAGTCCCGCAAGACCGTGCGCCGCAACATGGCGATCATGCCCGCCTACTCGCTGATGCTGGGCCTGCTGGCGCTGCTCGGCTTCATGGCGCTCGCGGCGGGCGTCGGCAAGGGCGTCAAGGGCTACAACGCCCAGCTGTCGGTGCCCCAGCTGTTCGCGGACATGTTCCCGGACTGGTTCACCGGCGTGGCCTTCGCCGCGATCGGCATCGGCGCGCTGGTGCCGGCCGCCATCATGTCCATCGCGGCGGCCAACCTGTTCACCCGCAACGTCTACAAGGAGTGGCTCAAGCCCGCCGCCACCCCCGCCGACGAGACCCGGATCGCCAAGCTGGTCTCGCTGCTGGTGAAGGTCGGCGCGCTGGTCTTCGTGCTCGGCATGGACAAGCAGGCCGCGATCAACCTCCAGCTGCTGGGCGGCCTGTGGATCCTGCAGACCTTCGTGGCGATCGTCGGCGGCCTGTTCACCCGCTGGTTCCACCACTGGGCGCTGTTCGCCGGCTGGGCGGCCGGCATGGTGTACGGCACCTGGAAGGCGTACGGGATCGCCAGCCCGGCCACCAAGCACTTCGGCGGCAACGCGGCCGAGATCCCCGGCATCGGCGAGATCGGCTACATCGGTGTCACCGCCTTCGCCCTCAACCTGGTCGTCGCGGTGGCGCTCACCCTGGTGCTGCGGGCGGTCAAGGCGCCGGACGGCCCGGACGAGACCAGGCCGTCCGACTACAGCGCCGAAGCCGGCGACGACGAGCTGAAGAACGCGCCGGAGCCTGTAGCGGCGCACTGATTCGCGCGGTACGCGCCCTGTGATCGCGCCGCCTTCTCCGTGAACACTGGAGAAGGCGGCGCGATCATATGTATGAACAGGCGTGCACGCCGGGCACCACCAGACCGGACCGGCATCCGGCCGGGACCTGATCGACCACGGGGAGCTCGCGGCCATGGCAGAACTCGGCACCACCCTCAACGGCCAGCACCAGTCCACGCAGGGCCAGCACCACCACGTCACCGCGCAGGGCCAGCACGGCACCACCCAGGGTCAGCACACCGCCGGCCACGGGCCGCACACCACCGGCCAGGGCCAGCACGGCACCGCCCACCGCCCGTCGGCGGCCGGCCGGCTGCCGTCCGTGCTGATCGCCACCCGGCACGGGGAGTCCACCGCCAACGTCGAGTTCCAGCTGGCCGAGGCCGCCGGAGCGCTCAGCGTCCCGATCAGCTGCCGCGACGCCGACATCCCGCTGTCGCTGCAGGGCCGGCAGCAGGCCCAGGCGCTCGGCCACTGGTGGGCCGGCCTGCCCAGCGCCGACCGCCCGCGCAGCGTCTGGTGCTCGCCGTACGTGCGCACCGCCGAGACCGCCCGGATCGCGCTCGCCCAGGCCGCCGGGCTCGGCTCCGTCCCGGTCACCCTCGCCGTCCGGTACGACGAGCGGCTGCGCGACCGCGAGCTCGGCGTCCTGGAGATGCTGCCGAAGGCCGCGATCGAGGCCAAGCACCCGGAGGAGGCGGCCCGGCGGCGCAAGATGGGCGAGCTGTACTACCGCCCGCCGGGCGGCGAGTCCTGGGCCGACGTCGCCCTGCGGGTGCGCAGCCTGCTGCGGGACCTCTGCGAGGAGGAGGCCGGACGGCCCGTCCTGCTGGTCGCGCACGACTGCACGGTGCTGATGCTCCGCTACGCGCTGGACCGGCTCACCGAGGACCAGCTCACCGCGCTCGGGCCGGTGCACAACTGCTCCACCAGCCTCTGGCGGGCCCAGGACGGGCGGCTGCGGCCGGACGGCTGGAACGGCATCGGGCACCTGACGGCCGGGGCTGACTGACGGCCGGCGGAACCTGCTGGCGCGAGCCTGCGGCCCCTCAGCCCGCCTTCGGGTCCGGGTCCGGGTCGGCGAAGCAACGCCGGTAGGCCAGCGGCGTGGTGCCCAGCCGGCGGCCGAAGTGGTGCCGCAGCGCGGCCGCGTTGCCGAAGCCGCAGCGGGCGGCGATCGCGTCCACCGGCTCGGTGGTGGACTCCAGCAGCCGCTGGGCGAGCAGCACCCGCTGCCCGACCAGCCAGCGGTGCGGGGTGGTGCCGGTCTCCTGCTGGAAGCGGCGGGCGAAGGTGCGCGGCGACATGTGCGCCCGGGCGGCCAGCTGCTCGACGGTGGCCTCCTCGGCCAGGTGGTGGCGCATCCAGTCCAGCAGCGGGGCCAGCGAGTCGCCGGCGGCCTCCGGCAGCGGCCGGTTCACGAACTGGGCCTGCCCGCCCTCCCGGTGCGGTGCCACCACCATCCGGCGGGCGATCTCCCGGGCCACCTCGGCGCCCTGCACCTTGCGCACCAGGTGCAGACAGGCGTCGATGCCGGCCGCCGTCCCGGCCGAGGTGATCACCGGGTCGTCGTCCACGTACAGCACGTCCGGCTCGACCGTGGTCAGCGGGAAGCGCTCGGCCAGCTCCTCGCCGTGCCGCCAGTGCGTGGCGGCACGACGGCCGTCCAGCAGCCCGGCGGCGCCCAGCACGAAGGCGCCGCTGCAGATGGACAGCACCCGGCCGCCGCCCTCGACCACCCCGCGCAGCGCCGCCAGCAGCGGCTCCGGGTAGCCGGGGCGGATGCTCGCCGCGGTGACCACGGCGAGGTCCGCACCGGCGAGGCGCTCGGGACCGTACGGGACGTCCACCGCGAATCCGGAGTGGGTGGCGTGCGGCCCCGGCCGGGCCCCGGCGATCGCGAAGTCGTAGCCCGGCAGCCCGTCGGCGGTGCGGTCCAGGCCGAACACCTCGCAGGCCACACCCAGTTCGAAGGGGTGGACCTCCTCCAGCACCACCGCGACCACGTTCTTCAGCATGCCCACCAGGATGCCCCCGGCGCCCGCCCCGGCGGAAGGAAGGGGACGGCGGGAGGATGGCAGGATTTCGAGGTGATCGGTCGTTCCTGCCACTCGTGGCCGCGGCGCCGCCCGGCCACAGTGGTGCCCATGGACAGCGACACCCTCATCGGCTCACTCGCGATGACCGCGGCCGTCGGCGGTTTCGGCCTGCTCGGCCTGCTGATCGGCCGCGAGACCTCCCACGGCCCGGCGGCCGGCCGCGACAACTACCACCGCCCGGGCGGCTACCCGGCCGACCCGGCCCGCCCCGACCGGCTGCACGGCACCGCCGACCCGGCCGCGAAGGCGGCCCCGTCGAGCGGTTCGACCCCTCCGACCCGTTCGACCCTGGAGGACCGTCCCGACCAGGGCTCCGGCACACTGGCCGCATGGACTTCCTCATCCGCCAGGCCCTCCCGGAGGACCTCGCCGACGCCGGCCGGATCACCGTCGAGGCCTTCGTCGGCGACGGCTTCACCAACCCCACGAGCAGCTACGTCGACCTGCTGCGCGACGCCGGGCGACGGGCCCGCGAGGCCGAACTCCTGGTCGCCGTCGACACGGCCGGAGCCGGGGTCCTCGGCTGCGTGACCTACGCGGTCGGCGGCACCGAGTGGGCGGACATCGCCACCCCGCGGGAAGGCGAGATACGGATGCTCGCCACCGCCGCCGCCTCCCGCGGCCGCGGCGTCGGCGAGGCCCTGGTCCGCGCCACCGTCACCCGCAGCCGCGAACTCGGCCTGGCCGGCATGGCCTTCTCCACCCGCCCGGAGATGACCACCGCCCACCGCGTCTACGAGCGCATCGGCTTCCGGCGCACCCCCGAACGCGACTGGGCCCCGTACCCGGGGATGGACCTGATGGTCTACACCATGGCCTTCTGACGACCGGCCCGGGCGCCCGTCACGGCTTCTTGTCGTACCCGGGCGCCACGTAGACGGTGTACCGGCCGTGCTTCCCGCTCGTCACCACGGTGACCACCCGGTACCCGGAGGCCTTCAGGGTGGGCTGGATCGCCTTGTCGATGGCCCCGGTCTGGGTGAAGTCCAGGACCACGACCTTCCACTCGTGGGCCTGGATGCCGGCCTGGATCGCGGGCACCCCGTTCTGCATCTCGCCGGTGGCCGGGTCCCGTCGGAAGACGGCCACCAGGTCGTGCCACTGCTGCCAGGTGGTCTGCTTGCGCAGGTAGTACGCGGGGACGTTGTAGTTCTCGACCAGGTACCGGTCGTCGCCCTTGACGATGTACGGCTCCAGGGCGGCGACGAACTCCTTCGAGTTCGACCACTCGCCGTACATCTCCCGGCCCTGGGCCGCGCCCACCCAGGCGAGCGGGCCGACCACCAGGGCGGCCGCCGCCACCCCGGCCACCAGGTGCAGACGGCCCTTCAGCCACAGCGCCGTACGGGCCAGCACCAGGCCCACCACGATGCAGGAGAACCAGGCGCCGAAGTCGACGTGCTTCTGCAGCGACAGCCAGGTGTGGATGCGGATCTGGTTCACCGGCGCCATCAGCCCGGCCAGCAGCAGCAACAGCGCCAGCCAGAACTCGGGCCAGGCCGCACCGCCGCGCCGCCGCGCCCGCACCAGCTGCACCAGCACCCCGGCCAGCGCGACCACCAGCAGCGGACCCACCCAGCGGGCGGCCTCCGAGGCCACGTAGGAGTACGAGTCGTGGCCCGGGGCGCGCTTGAGCGTGGTGTGGTTGAAGCCGTTGACGTACTTCTCGCCGGCCGCCAGCGCCGCCGCGCCGACCGCCACCACGAAGGTGAGCAGCACCAGTAGCCCGCGCCGCCAGGCCTCCCAGCTGCGCAGCGACCCGCGCGGCCCGGCCAGCACCGCGATGCCGCACACCACCGGCACCCACAGCAGCGCGGCGTACTTGGTGGCGCCGGCCAGGGCCAGCAGCAGCCCGGAGGCGACCAGGCTCGGGTACCCGCCGCCCGTGGTCAGCCGCACCGCGAAGTACCCGGCCCAGGCGAGGACCGCCAGCGCCATCGCGTCGTAGGTGGCCAGGCCGCCGAGGAACTGGGTGGGGCCGAGCGCGACGAAGGCCGCCGCCGCGCAGAACGCCGCGAGCGAGCCGTGCAGCCGACGGGTGGCCAGGTGGACGGCCGTGGTGGCGGAGAGCATGAACGCCAGGCTCAGCAGCCGGGCGCCGTTCAGCCCGCCGACGAAGTCCGCGACGGCCACCACCACCGGGTAGATCAGCGGGGAGCCGGAGAAGAAGGTCTCGTACGTCGACACCGGGGTGCCGTGCCGCAGGTGCGCGATCTCCTGGTAGCCCGCGTAGATGTAGGTGCCCTCGTCAATGAAGGCGGTGTTGCTGAGGATCAGGTGGTACGAGAGCGCCGCCTGGACCAGCAGCACGGCCAGCAGCGGCAGCCAGTCCGCCCGCAGCACCGGCCGGGCCGGGTGCGGCACCCGGGGCGGCCCGGGCCTGCGGCGGCGCCGGTCGGCCGGGGAGGCCGGCGTCGGCCCGGGGCCCGTCCGGCCGCGCTCGCCGAGGGCCACCCCGCCCGGCCGGGCTCCGCCGAGGACGGGCTTGCGGGTGGACTCGGGCCGGATCCAGCGGCCGTCCGCGCTCATCAGTACTGCTCCTCATCTGGGACTTCGCATCCGGACGCGCCGTGGAGCGCGCGCCCCGGGGCGCGCTTCGGCCGCCGCCCCACACTGCCGGGGGCGGCGGCCGGACGTTCACGGGGGCCGGTCGGCCCCGCGGCGGATCCCGCGGGACCCGCCCCTGGCGGTGCTAGGGCCTGTCTTCGAACTCGCGTCTGCGGGGCGACGCCGGGGCACGCACCTCGCCGCGTTGTCGTCGGTCGCCAATGGCCCCCAGCCTTCGGCCGGGAGGTGCCCCCACCGCAGTGGCTCCCTCCTCCGCCTTGCGATGCACGCACCCCAACGCCGCCCCGCCCGCCCTCCGGGCGGACGACGGGAGTTCGAAGACAGGCCCTAGCCGCCGAGCCAGGCGCCGGTCGGCGCGATGGACGGCGGCGAGCTCGGGCCGGCCACGATCTTGACGATGTCGGCCTCGGGCAGCACCTGGTCCCACACCTGGATGTCGGCGACGGCGCCGTGCCAGGGGTCGGCCCACTGCGAGTTGGAGCTCAGCCGGCCGACCTGGAGGGAGTTGCTGCCGCTCGGCTGCACCCCGGCCGACTTGGCCGAGGACTGCGGAGCGCCGTTGACGTACAGGGTGAGCTGGCCCGACGGGTCGTCGTACACGCCGGTCAGCAGCACCCACTGGTTGACCGTCGCGTCGCCCTTGGACCAGGCGATCGCCGAACCGCCGCCCGGCACCTGGACCTTGAAGTACCACTGGTCGTGCCCGTTGTTGCCGGCCCGGCCCAGCGCGAACGAGTAGTACTGGCCGTCGCCCTGGCTGACCGCGCTGCGGTTGCCGTTGGGCACGTCGACCAGCACCCGCGCGGAGACGGTGAAGCTCTTGTTGACCTCGACGACCGACGTGGAGGTCGAGGCGAACGAGTCCTGGCCACTGGGCAGTTTGAGGACCTGCCCGGAGAATCCGGCCATCGTCCCCTGCTTGGCGTCCGCCCCCAGGTTGAGCGCGGCCGCGCCCTTCTTGGCGGGCAGCGAGCCGACGGTCGGCGGGCTGTCGATGCCCTTGAGCGGCGGCGCGCTCGTCGTGTTCGACGGGCCGGTGACCGTCGGGGTCGGCGAGCCGGCGCCGTGGGCCGTCGGCGTCTTCTCCTTGCCGTGCTGGTAGTACCAGTACCCGCCGCCACCGGCGGCGGCCACCACGACCACCGCGGTCACCGCACCGATCAGCTTGAGCCTGCGGCCGCGCTTGGCGGACTGCTCGTTCTGCTCGGCCAGCGCCTCCCAGTTCGGCGTGCCGGCCGGGGAGAGCGCCGGGCCGGGCGGGGGGACGGGCGGCTGGAAGCCGCCCTGCTGCTGCCAGTGCGCCACGGGCTGGCCCGGCTGCGGGCCCGGCGGGAAGGGCTGCCCGACGGCCGGCCCGGGCTGCGGCATCGGTGCCTGCGGCTGCGGCTGAACCGCCTGCGGCTGGACGGGGTGTGGTGCCACCGGGCCGGGCTGCGGCGCCACCGGACCGGGCTGCACCGGCCCCGGCGCCACCGGGGCGGGTCCGCCGCCCTGGTGCGGCACCGGCGGCACCGGCTGCGCGACCGGATGCGGCGTCATCTGCTGGGGCTGCGCGGGTGCGGGCGGCGGCCCGTAGCCGGACGCGGGGCCGAAGGCTCCGCTCGGGAACTGCGGTGGCACACCGGTGGCCGGAGCGGGCCCCCCGGCCGGTGCCTGCTGCGGTGGCGTGGCGGGCTGGCCCGGCTCGCCACTCGGTACCGGTCGATCGCTCATGGCCCGAATGCTAGGGCATCCACCCCGACACGCCCATGGGGGGTGCGCGGACGAAACGTCAGCACGGCCGGGGTTTCCCGGGTGCGACGCCGGCTCACGCGACCCCGTTGTAGGGCAGCTTCCAGCGCTGCGAGACGGTGTCCGCGCACGGGCGCAGGAGCACCGCCGTGCCGTCCGCGAGCGCCCCGCCCGCGGTGCCCAGGCACAGCCCGGTGTCCGGGTGCTTCAGCCGCTGCCCGGGGGCGGTGACCCAGCGCTGGGCCGAGCCGCCGGTGCACTCGGCCAGGGTCACCGAGGAGCGGTCGGCGCCCGGTGCCAGGCAGGCCGCCCCGCCGCGCAGCGAACCGTCGTTGCCCACCGTCCACCCGGTCGAGACGGCCTGGTCGCCGCAGGATCCGACGGTCACCGGGCTGCCGGCGGTCCCGCCGCCGCCGTGCCGCAGGCAGATCCCCGGGGCGCCCGCCGGGACCTCGCCGGCCGGCAGGCCGACCCGGTTGTGGAAGGCGAAGGAGTTGCTGCGCAGGCCGGTCCCGCCGCTCCAGACCTCGAACCCCGCCTGCACCCGGCAGAGGTAGGAGCTCTTCGGGACGTAGCCGCGTGCCATCGCGTCGGCGGTGAACAGCCGCAGGTCGAGGCCGCGGGTGGTGTGGGTGGGTGCCGTGCGGACGTAGCTGATCACGCTGTGCGGGCCGGTGATCGGCGCCTGGTAGACGTGGTAGCTCGCGTCCCCGAACGGCAGGGCGTCCGCCACCTTGTCGCCGGCGGGCCGCACATTGTCGGTGGCGTCCAGCCAGATCATCACCTCGGCGCTCTCCCCCGGCAGGCAGTTGTCCGGGCTGGAGCCGTACCAGAGGTCGAAGGAGAGGTTGAAGGAGCCGCTCACCCGGCCGTTGGCGTCCCAGTCGGCGGTGGCGTCGCCGAGCGCGCTGACCGGCACCGGCAGTCCGCTCGCGCCCGGGGCGGTCGAGACGTTGGGGTAGGCGCCCGGGGCGAGCGGGTTCTTCGGGACGAAGTCGTTGATCCGGGACACCGTGAACCCGCTGTCCCCGACCGGGTCCACGCAGACCGTGCCCGCGGTGTTCCACGGGTTCGGTTCGAGGATCTTGGCGCCGCCGTCCATCGCCAGCTTGGGGAACGGCTCCTGAGCGGTCGAGCAGATGCCCGGCCCGGACAGCGCCGTCGCCGGGCCGGCCGGCGGCTCCACCGCCCCGACGTCGCCGCTGCACCCGGCCAGCAGCGCGGCGACCGCACCGAAGGCGGCGACCGCCCGCAGGCCCCGCGCCACGCGCCCGGCCGCGCCGTCCTCGATGCCCATCGCTCTCCCCCGAACCGTCCTCGCCCGTCGAACGGACAACCGTACACAGGCGCTCCGGCCGCACCCCCGTTCACATCACGATCGGAGCTCGATATCGGTTCCGGGCGGCCGGTCGAACAGGGGGAAGCGGACGCAGAGCGATCGGTCCCGTACGATCCTGGCGTCCCCTGGTGCCCGAGCGACAACGGCCACCACCCGGGGACGGTTCAGACTCAGTACGGCTTCGGGGGAGTAGAGCACGTGACTGTCACCGAGAGCGCGCGACTCGCGGGAAGCGGTCAGCCGCCGGTCTCACGACGCCGCAGCCGGCGCGGCCCGGCCGCCCGCAACCGGTGGGGCCTGCTCCCCCAACCCCCGGACAACACCGAGAAGTACCTCTACGCCCGCACCAACCTGTGGGTGCTGACCTGCTTCTCCCTCATCAGCTTCGCCTGCATGGTGGCCAGCGAGATCGGGCTGCTGAGCGCGACGCCGTGGTTCCTCTTCTTCATACCGCCGCTCGCCTTCACCATCGTCTACTACCTCATATCCCGCTGGGTGCACGGCTTCAACGAGACCTTCGACCTCTCCGCCCACCGGGCCCTGGTCAAGTCCTGGCAGCCCGAGCACCATCCGACCGTCGACATCTTCCTCCCGGTCGCCGGCGAGCCGATCGAGGTCCTGCACAACACCTGGACGCACGTCGCCCGGCTCCGCGACCAGTACCCGGGCGACGTCACCCCGTACGTCCTCGACGACAGCAACAGCCCGCAACTCGCGCAGATGGCCGTCGACTTCGGGTTCGTGTACGGCACCCGCGACAAGCTCGGCTGGTTCAAGAAGGCCGGCAACCTCCAGTTCGGCTTCCGCAACTCCGACAGCGACTACATCCTCATCCTGGACGCCGACTTCGCGCCCCGGCCGGACCTGCTGAACGAGATGCTCCCCTACATGGAGGCCGACCCCCGTCTCGGCATCGTCCAGTCCCCGCAGTTCTTCCGCATCCTGGACTCGCAGAACTGGATCGAGCGCGGCGCCGGCGCCGTCCAGGAGCTGTTCTACCGGACCGTCCAGGTCTCCCGGCAGCGCAGCGACGGCGCCATCTGCGTGGGCAGCTGCGCGGTGTACCGGCGCGCGGCGCTGGAGGAGAACGGCGGCACCACGCTGATCGGCCACTCCGAGGACGTGCACACCGGGTTCGACCTGCGCCGCCTCGGCTGGGACCTCCAGTACATACCCGTCGCGCTGGCCACCGGCGTCTGCCCGGACAACGTCGGCGGCTTCTTCAACCAGCAGTACCGCTGGTGCACCGGCTCGATGAGCCTGCTCGGCAGCAAGAAGTTCTGGCAGACCAAGCTGCGGCCGATCACCCGGGCCTGCTACCTGTCCGGCTTCTTCTACTACATCCACACGGCGCTGTTCACCGTCGTCTCACCGCTCATCCCGATCGTCCTGCTGCTCGCCCGCCCCGACCTGATCCGCTGGGAGAACACCGCGCTGGTGCTGCCCGGCCTGCTCTACGCGACGGTCATCTTCCCGCTCTGGCACCGCAACCCCTACCGGCTGGAGGCCTGGGCCGCCCGCATGATGTACGGCTGGGCGCACGTCTTCGCCATCTGGGACATCGTGCGCCGCAACCGGATGGCCTGGCAGCCGACCGGCTCCAGCGGCGCCAAGCGGAACAGGACCCGGCGGTTCTGGATCGGCGTCATCGCCTGGGGCGGCGGAACCGCCCTGCTCTGGGTGCTGCTGAGCATCTGGCGGATGCTCACCATGGGCCCGCTGAACTTCGCCCTCGTCCTCGCCTCCGGCCTCTTCTACGCCACCATCGTGGGCCGGGTCCTCGTCCAGCCCCGCCCGACGGAAGCAGTGTGATCGCCATGTCCGCCCACCCGAGACGGGCCGGCCGGCTCCGTCACCGGCTGGCGCTCCCGCTGCTGGCCGCCGCCGGCCTGCTGCTCACCACCGCGTGCGGCCCCGAGGACCCCGGCTTCGCGATGCAGAAGGACCTCGCCCAGGCCGCCCCGGCCGCCACCCCGGCTCCCGGCGCCCCCGGGACTCCCGGCACTCCGGGCGCGACCCCCGCCGCGGGGGGCACCGCGCCGGCCGCGCCCGCCACGCCCAAGGCCCTGCCGGCCGGCGTCCCGTACGACGTCACGCCGCTGCTCAGGCCGAGCCACAAGTACCTCGGTGCCGCCCTGCCCGACGTCCCCGCCACGATGGACGCGCTGCCCGGCTACCGCGACGCGATCGGCAAGCAGCCCAACGTCCTGGAGTTCTACGCCCACTGGAAGGGCGGCTTCGACACCGCGGGCGCCCGCCGGATCCACGACGCCGGGGCGCTGCCCTTCATGGCCTGGGAGCCGCACGACCGCTCGCTCGCCTCGATCGCGGCCGGCGACACCGACGACTACGTGCGCGGCGTCGCCAAGGCCGTGGCCAAGTTCAACCTGCCGATCGCCGTCAGCATCGCCCACGAGATGAACGGCGACTGGTACCCGTGGGGCCGTCAGGCCGCCACCCCCGAGGACTTCGTGGCCGCCTGGCGCCACGTCCACGACCTCTTCGACCAGGCCGGCGCCACCAACGTGATCTGGGTCTGGAGCCCCAACATCACCGACCCCGCGCCCAACACCCGCCTGGAGCCGTACTACCCCGGCGACACCTACGTCGACTGGGCCGGCATGACCGGCTACTTCACCAAGACCGGGCCCAAGACCTTCGACGCGCTCTACGGCCCGACCATGGCCGAGATCCGCGGCTTCTCCCAGAAGCCCTTCTTCATCAGCGAGACCGCCTCCGAGCAGGGCAAGCGCCAGCACGCGGACATCGACCAGCTGTTCTCCGGGCTGGAGGCGCACGACGACATCGTCGGCTTCGTCTGGTTCAACATCGTCAAGCGGGCGGACTGGCGGGTCGAGGCCGTGCCGGACACCCTCGCCGCGTTCAAGCAGCGCGTGTCCGACCCCCGTTACGGCTTCGACATCCGGAACCCCTGATGAGCACTGAGTCCGAGTTCTCCCCCGTCCCGCACGGCCGCTCCGCCCACGACCCGGCCGCCGAGCCGGACCCGGACGGGCCCGGCGCCGTGGCGGTGGACAGCCCCGACGGGCCCCGCCCCGCCGTAACGGTCGACAACCCCGACGGCGTCGAGCTGGCCCCGTACACCATCCCGCGGGTCCCCGCGATCGGCTGGGACCCGGGCACCAGCCCCCGGCGCCGGTGGATCGCCCGCGGGCTGCTGGGCGCCGTCCTCACCGTCCAGGCCGCCCTCTCGCTGCGCCTGCTGGCCGCCGCGCACCCCGACGAGGCCGCCGCCATGGTCGCCGGCCGCCAGCAGCTGGCCCACCTGCTGCACGGCACCCCGGTCACCACCGACCTGGTCGACCGGGTGCACGGCTCGCCCTGGCTCTACCCGCCGCTGGCCGGCGCCGCCGCCGACGCCAACGGCATCTGGGGCACCCGGCTGCTCAGCCTCGGTTTCGCGCTGCTCACCACGGTCCTGCTGTACTCGCTGACCCGGCGGCTGTTCAACGAGCGGGTCGCCATCTGCGCCATCGCCGGGTACGCCGTCCTCCAGTCCACCGTCGTGGTCGGCTTCTACGCCGCGCCCGAGTCCCTCGCCGTCCTGCTGGTCGCCCTCGCGGCCTGGACCACGGTGTTCACCGCCGGCCGCCATCCGGCCCTGGCCCTGCTCGCCGCCCCGCCCACGGCGCTGGCCTGCGCCACGGCCTACTCCGCGGCCTTCGCCGTCCCCGCCCTGGTGGCCCTCGCCTTCGCCTGCGCCCGGCCGTACCACCGGGTGGGCCCGGCCGCCCTGCGCTCACTGCTGACGGCCCTCGGCACCCTCGTCCTGCTGCTCCCGTACGGCACCCTCGGCAAGGTCGCCGGGTGGTCGCCCTCGCGCGGCAACGCCCCCGGCTCGGCCGGCTCGGTCCTGCTCGGCACGCTCCAGTGGGCCGGCCTGTTCACCGTCCTCGCGGTGGCCGGCACCATCGCCTACGCGCGCCGCGAACAGATGCCCGAGCACGACGCGCCGGAGAAGGAGCCCCTCCCCACCACCCGGGGCCGGCGCGCCCTGCTCGGGGCCGTCCTGACCGCCACCGCCCTGCTGGTCCCCGCCGCCCACCTGTGGACCGGCACCTCCGGCGCGCTGTTCCGCCACCTCGGCTACGGCATGCTGCTGGCCGCCCCGCTCGCCGGGGTCGGCCTGACCCGGCTGGTCGGCGCCCACTTCCGCCACCCCCAGCTCGGCATCCTGGTCTGGGTCGCCCTGCTCGCCCTCGGCCTGGAACAGTCCGCACTGCGCTACCAGAACGGGCCCGACTCCGGCCGCCTGCTGGCCGTCCTGCGGGTCCACACGGAGCCCCAGGGCCGCTACCTCACCGAGGTCGACGGACTCGCCGAGTACTACCTCGGCGGCGTCTCCAAGCCCGAGCAGTGGGTCTCCGCGCGCGCCGGCACCGACTACCGCGACGGGGCCGGGGTCGAGCACCACGGCGACGACGGCAGCGTCGCCGCGATCCGGGACGGCTGGTTCACCATGGTCGTCCTCGACAGCACCGCGCCGAGGGCCACCGACCGGGCCCTGAGCGAGGCCCTGGGCGCCGCCGGACACTACCGGCTGGTCGCCCAATTCACCTCGCCGACCGGCGATTCGAGCACGTACAAGGTCTATCTGAAGCACTGACCGGCCGCCCGGCCCACGCACATCCGCGACACGACAGGCACAACATATGGTGCCGCCGCAGTCCGGCGGCACAACATGTATGCTCGCTTCTGCTGTCGATGCAGGGGAACCCGGTGCGAATCCGGGACTGCCCCGCAGCGGTGAGCGGGCGGCTCCAGCAGCCGCACCCCGCGAGTCCGAGTACCTGCCGACGGCGTGCGCCACGGCCCTCCCGCAGAGGCCGCGCCGGCACCAGCAGTACCCCTCCGGGCCTCGCGGGCGGGCCGGGGAGTCACCTCGCGCGACGCTTTTTGCGTTCGCGCCGTGCTCCCCTGCCCAGATCGGCCCGGTGGCCCCCCGAGCACCGCCGCCGATCGCCGCCAGGAGAGAGCGCCTTGACCACCGCTGCCTCAGCCACCCTGCCCGCCCAGGGCTCCGGTACCGCCTTCACCGACCCGACGGTCTCCGACCCCGGGGGCGCGCTGCTGCGGCTGCTCACCGACCGCAGCACCGACCTCACCGAGGTCGACCCCGGCCATGTCGCCGCCGCCGCGCTGCGCGGCCGCCACGCCGGCTCGGACTTCGCCGAGCTGCGCGGGCTGGCCGTGGACGCCGCCGCGTCGATGATCGCCGAGGACCCCCAGTACTCGAAGCTGGCCGCCCGCCTGCTCGCGCTGGAGATCGTCGACGAGGCGAACAGCCAGGGCTCGGTGTCCTTCTCCGCCTCGATCGCCGTCGGCCACACCGAGGGCCTGATCGGCGACACCACCGCGGACTTCGTCGCCAAGCACGCCGCCGCCCTGGACGCGCTGATCGACACCGCCGGCGACGACCGCTTCGAGTACTTCGGCCTGCGCACCGTGCAGTCCCGCTACCTGCTGCGCCACCCGATCACCCGCAAGGTGATCGAGACCCCGCAGCACTTCCTGCTCCGCGTCGCCTGCGGCCTGGCGGTCGGCGACTCCGAGCAGTCGGTGCGCGAGGTGGCCGAGCTGTACGGCCTGATGAGCCGCCTGGAGTACCTGACCTCCTCGCCGACGCTGTTCAACTCCGGCACCCGGCACCCGCAGATGTCGAGCTGCTACCTGCTCGACTCGCCGCTGGACAACCTGGACTCGATCTACAACCGCTACGCGCAGATCGCCCGCCTGTCCAAGCACGCCGGCGGCATCGGCCTGTCCTACTCGCGCATCCGCTCGCGCGGCAGCCTGATCCGCGGCACCAACGGCAAGTCCAACGGCATCGTGCCGTTCCTGCGCACCCTCGACTCCTCGGTCGCCGCCGTCAACCAGGGCGGCCGCCGCAAGGGCGCGGCCTGCGTCTACCTGGAGACCTGGCACGCCGACATCGAGGAGTTCCTGGAGCTCCGCGACAACACCGGCGAAGAGGCCCGCCGCACCCACAACCTCAACCTGGCGCACTGGATCCCGGACGAGTTCATGCGCCGGGTCAACGCCAACCAGGACTGGTCGCTGTTCTCCCCGGCCGACGTGCCGGAGCTGGTCGACCTGTGGGGCGCCGACTTCGACGAGGCCTACCGCAAGGCCGAGCTGGCCGGCAAGGCCGTCCGCACCATCCCGGCGCAGACCCTGTACGCCCGCATGATGCGCACCCTGGCGCAGACCGGCAACGGCTGGATGACCTTCAAGGACGCCTCCAACCGCGCCGCCAACCAGACCGCCCTGCCGGGCCGCACCGTGCACTCCTCCAACCTGTGCACGGAGATCCTGGAGGTCACGGACGACTCCGAGACCGCCGTCTGCAACCTCGGCTCGGTCAACCTCGGCGCCCACGTGGCCCCCGGTGCCACCGTCGACGACCTGCTCGGCGCCATGGACTGGGAGCGCCTCGACGCCACCGTCCGCACGGCCGTGACGTTCCTCGACCGCGTGGTGGACATCAACTTCTACCCGACCACCGAGGCCGGCACCTCCAACTCCCGCTGGCGGCCGGTCGGCCTCGGCGTGATGGGCCTCCAGGACGTCTTCTTCAAGCTGCGGATCGACTTCGACTCCGCCGAGGCCGCCCGCCTGTCCACGCTGATCGCCGAGCGCATCATGCTCACCGCGTACGAGCGCTCCGCCGACCTGGCCGAGCAGCTCGGCCGCCACGAGGCGTACGGCGAGACCCGTGCCGCCCGCGGCGAGCTGCACATCGACCACTTCCCGACGGCCGCCCCGCAGTGGGCCGACCGCTGGACGGCGCTGCGCGCCCGGATCGCCGAGACCGGCCTGCGCAACTCGCTGCTGCTGGCCATCGCGCCGACCGCGACCATCGCGTCCATCGCCGGCGTGTACGAGTGCATCGAGCCGCAGGTGTCCAACCTGTTCAAGCGCGAGACGCTGTCCGGCGAGTTCCTCCAGGTCAACCCGTACCTGGTGCGCGAGCTCAAGGAGCTCGGCGTCTGGGACCAGCAGACCCGCGACGCCCTGCGCGACGCCAACGGCTCCGTCCAGGACCTGAACTGGCTGCCCGCCGGGGTCCGTTCGCTGTACCGGACGGCCTGGGAGCTGCCGCAGCGCGCGCTGATCGACCTGGCCGCGGCCCGCATGCCGTACCTGGACCAGAGCCAGTCCCTGAACCTGTTCATGGCGGCGCCGACCATCGGCAAGCTCAGCTCGATGTACGCCTACGCGTGGAAGGTCGGTCTGAAGACCACCTACTACCTGCGTTCGCGCCCGGCCACCCGCATCGCCCAGGCCGCGTCCGGCACCGCCCGTGCCGCCGCGCCGGCGCCGGTGCCCGTGAACACCCCCTCCCTCACCCCGGAGCAGGAAGCCGCCATCGCCTGCTCCCTGGAGAACCCCGAGTCCTGCGAGGCCTGCCAGTGACCACCCCCGAAGACCGCAAGATGCTGCTCGACCCCGGCTTCGAGCTGACCCTGCGCCCGATGCGCTACCCGTCGTTCTACGACCGGTACCGGGACGCGATCAAGAACACCTGGACCGTCGAGGAGGTGGACCTGCACTCCGACGTCGCCGACCTGGCGAAGCTCAGCGAGGGCGAGCGCCACCTCATCGGCCGGCTGGTCGCGTTCTTCGCGACGGGCGACTCGATCGTCTCCAACAACGTGGTGCTGAGCCTCTACAAGCACATCAACTCGCCCGAGGCGCGCCTGTACCTCTCGCGGCAGCTGTTCGAAGAGGCCGTGCACGTCCAGTTCTACCTGACGCTGCTGGACACCTACCTGCCCGACCCGGAGGACCGCAACGCGGCCTTCGCCGCGGTGGAGAACATCCCCTCCATCCGCCAGAAGGCGCAGTTCTGCTTCAAGTACATGAACGCGGTCGACCACATCGACTCGCTGCAGACCAAGGAGGACCGCCGCGCGTTCCTCCTGAACCTGATCTGCTTCGCGGCTTGCGTGGAGGGCCTGTTCTTCTACGGCGCCTTCGCCTACGTGTACTGGTTCCGTTCGCGCGGCCTGCTGCACGGCCTGGCCACGGGCACCAACTGGGTGTTCCGCGACGAGTCCATGCACATGGACTTCGCGATGTCGGTGGTCGACACCGTCCGCGAGGAGGAGCCCGACCTCTTCGACGACGAGATGGCCAAGCAGGTCACGGAGATGCTGGAGGAGGCCGTCGAGGCCGAGCTCCAGTTCGCCCAGGACCTGTGCGGTGACGGCCTGCCCGGCATGAACACCGCCTCGATGCGCGAGTACCTGCAGGCCGTGGCGGACCAGCGCCTGGCCCGCCTGGGCCTGCCGATCCGCTACGGGTCGACGAACCCGTTCGGCTTCATGGAGCTCCAGAACGTCCAGGAGCTGACCAACTTCTTCGAGCGCCGCGTCTCGGCGTACCAGGTCGCCGTCGAGGGCTCCGTCGCCTTCGACGACGACTTCTAGGAAGCACACGCAACACCAGAGGTGCCCCGCACGGCTCGGCCGTGCGGGGCACCTCTGTCGTTGCGCGCCGTCACCCGGCGTCGCCGTTCCCGGCCCGTCGGCGGCCGGCGGTGAGGTCGGCGTCGGCGGCGGCGAGGATGCGGCCGAAGGTGTGGGCGATGAGGGGCTTGGCCAGGGCCCGGGTCAGGGCCGCGCCGAAGGGCAGTCGGACCTGGAAGGTGGTCGTCCACGCGACCTCCGTCCCGCCGGGGACCTCGATGAAGGTCATCCGGCCGAGTTCGTGCCGGGACGGCGGCAGGCTGCGCTCGACGGTGTAGTCGAAGCCGTACGGCCGGTTGTACGCGGTGACCCGCTCGCGGAACCAGCCGATCGCCCAGGTGTGCACCCGCACCGCCCCCACGCCGTACGGCGCACCGGCGCCCGGCCGGGCCAGGCGGGCCCGGAGGATGAGCGGGGAGCGGGTGTAGTTGGTGGTGGTGGCGCACCAGTCGAACACGTCCTCGATCGGTGCGGCGATGACGCGTCGGACGGTCAAGGTCTCCATGGTCATGTCCCCTCTCTCGGTCGGCGGCGGCGCGGACTGCGGCCACCGCGCCCGACAGATGGACCGGGGAGCCGTCGGAAACGTGACACCGGGGCCGCCGCCCCGTCCCGGAGCGCCTCCGACCATGCCCTGAAACTATCGAATCTGCTACGGTCGTACATATGACGAAAGATACCGGCGCCCAGTCCGCCGTGACCGAGCTCCGGATGCCCCTCGACACCAAGGTGGTCATCTGGGCCTTCTGCGGCGCGGTCGGCGCCGGCCTCGGCTTCGCCGTCCCGTGGCTCCTCCAGTTCGCCGCCCGGCACCCGATCCCCTACGCGGACACCGTGCGCTTCCTGGGCTCGTTCACCTCCCCGGCCATGGTGATCGGCCGACCGGTGGCGCTCGCCGCCGTCGGGCTCGTGGTCGGGATGTTCGTCACCTACCACGCCGCCACGCTGCGCATCTCGGACGAGAGCATCACCGTCGTCGAGGGCGACGACAGCCGGGTGATCGCCCGGGACCAGGTCGGCGGCGTCTTCCGCCACGGCGGCAAGGTGCGGATCGAGTCACCGGTCGGCCGGGTCCTCTTCGACGACGACGTCGAGGGCAGGAAGGCGGCCATCGCCTCGGCCTTCCGCCGCCACGGCTACCCCTGGGAAGGCGCCTGAGGCCCCGCGTGCCGGATGTGGCACATTGACCGGACGGCCCCAGCCCCGGGCCCCGTGATCGAGAACCGAGGTCTCCCGTGTCCGCAGACAACGCCGCGCCGTACCGACCCGCGCCGCGCACGGTCGTCGAGGCCTGCTTCGACCCGCAGGGCACCGCCCCGCTCGACTACGTCTACGACGTCGCCGCGGCGGCCGGCCTGGCGGACCAGCCGGTACGGCTGGCCGTACGGCGGCTGGAGGCGGCGGGCGTCCTGCGGCAGGAGGGGCGGGGCCGCAAGGGCCGGCTCGTCCTGACCGACGCGGGCCGGCTCCGCTCGGACCTGGACGTCCGGTTCGTCGCGCTCGCCTACGCCCAGGACGCCGGGCGCGCCCCCTGGGACGGGCTCTGGCGCCTCTACACCTTCTCCGTCCCCGAGCGGCACCGGGCGGAACGCGACGCCCTGCGCACCGCGCTGACCCGGCTCGGCGCCGCCCCGCTCGCGCCCGGCGCCTACGTCAGCCCGCACGACCTGCTCGACGAACTCGCCGCCGAGGCCTCGGCGGCGACCGTCGACGCCTACCTGGTCACGGCGGAGGCCACCCGCCTGACCGGCCGGGGCTTCACCGGCCCCGCCGCCACCGCCGAGCAGCTCTGGCCCGCGGCCGGGACGGTCGAGGCCTACCGGCCCCTCGCCGAGGCGCTGGCCGAGGAACCCCTCGGCCCCGACCGCGGCTCCGTCGAACTCGTCGCCACCGCGCTGCGCCTGGCCGAGGCCTTCACCCACGCCCTGGAGCTCGACCCGCTCCTCCCCCCGGAGCTGCGGCCCGCCCCGTGGCCGCCGGCCGGGGTCCGGCGCGACTTCGACGAGGCCTGGACCGCGATCCGCGGCCGCACCCCCGACCTCTCGCTCTTCCGCGCCTTCGACGCGGAGCCGGAGCACCACGAGCCGGAGCACCACGAACCGGGACAACACCTGTCCGCCTGATTTTCACCCGGACGGACGCGATTCCGAATTCCCGGATCGCGAATATGTTCGAGGCTTGATATATCGATAATATGCTCGAAGAATACGACAAGGTATTGGTGTCGGGCGGATTGGGTTTCGTCGGAAGGCACCTGACCAGCGCCCTTCTCTTTCTCGGGAAAGAGGTGGCGATCATCGACAACGCCCGCACCGCGACGAGCATCTCGGCGCCGTCCGGGACCACCCTGCACCTGCTGGACATCCGCGAGGTCGACGCCGTCGCCGAGGCCGTGGACGACGCCGACCTGGTCTTCCACGTCGCCGCGAACGCGAACGGCACGCTGTCGGTGACGCAGCCGCGCCTCGACTTCGAGATCAACGCACTCGGCACCCTGATCTTCGCCGAGGCCCTCCTCAAGGCGTCCGTCCGCCGGGTCGTCTACGTCTCGTCCGCGTCCGTCTACGGAACTCCCCGGAAATTCCCCATGGACGAGGACCACCCGACCCGCCCCTTCGTCCCGTACGGCGCGTCGAAGCTCAGCGGCGAGATCACCTGCCTGGCGCTCCACCGCGCCTGCGGTCTGCCGGTGGTGGTCGGCCGCCCGTTCTGCGTCTACGGGCCGGGCGAGAACCCGCACGAGGCGATGGTCGAGGTCGGCCGGTTCCTGCGCTGGCACCTCAACCACCAGCCCATCCAGATCGTGGGCGACATCGACCGGAAGACCCGCGACTTCGTCCACGTCACCGACCTGGTCCAGGGGCTGCTGACGATCGCCGACCGGGCCGAGCTGGGCGAGGTGTTCAACATCGGCTCCGGTACGGAGGTCTCGATGCGCGACCTCGTCAACACGATCGGGGAGGCCACCGGCGTCACGCCCGAGGTCAGCGTGATCCCGGAGATCGAGGACGACACCTACCGGCTGGTCGGCGACATCTCCAAGCTCCAGGGCCTCGGCTACCGGCCGGCGGTCTCGCTCGCCGAGGGGGTGCGCGACCTGGCCGACCACCTCGGCGCGAACCCGGAGCTCCCCGGCAGCCCGACCATCTTCTCCCGCGGCCAGCACGGCGAGTCCTGAGCCGCTCCCCCGTGCCGGACCGCCCCACGGAACGCCGAGGGCCGGGACACCAGCGGTGTCCCGGCCCTCGCGTGCGACGGACCGTCAGTCGTTCGCCACGGTCGCGTACTTCGGGGTGCCCTCGGCCATCTGCTTCAGGGCGTCCTTGCGGTCCCGCTTCGACAGCTTGTCGATGTAGAGGGTGCCGTAGAGGTGGTCGGTCTCGTGCTGGAGGCAGCGCGAGAAGAAGCCGGTGCCCTCGACGCGGATCGGCTGACCGTCCTTGTCGACGCCGGTGACCGCGGCGTAGTCCGGGCGGGCCAGCTCGGCGTAGGCGGTCGGGACGGAGAGGCAGCCCTCGTTGCCGTCGTCCAGGACGCGGCGGCGGTCGGCCGGGTACTCCTCCAGCACGGGGTTGATCACGTGGCCGATGTGGCGCACGCCCTCGTCGTCCGGGCAGTCGTAGACGAAGACCTTGAGGTCGACGCCGATCTGGTTGGCGGCGAGGCCGACACCCTCGGCGGCGTACATCGACTGGAACATGTCGTCGATCAGCGCGGACAGCTCACCGTCGAAGACGGTGACGTCCTTGACCTCGCGGTGCAGCACCGGGTTGCCGACGACGGTGATCGGGCGGGCGGTGCCCTTGCTGAGGTCGGGCTCCTCACCGATCACCTTCACGGGCGCCTCGGCCGCCGTCCCCTCCACGTCGTGCTCGTGCTCGTGCTGCTCGGCCTGCTCCGCCATGTCTTCCGCTTCCGTCGGTGTACGCGTTACCTCACCAGGGTACTCAGCACACTTCTTCGAGGTCCCGGTACGCCCGGCTTCCCGGGGCGGACGCGACCCAGCGGTCCAGCAGGGTGCGCACCAGGTGGGCCGGGGCGGCGATCCCGCACTCGCGCTCGACCAGCCAGGACATCCCGGCCGCGCCGCCCTGGCTGAGGTGGCTGAGGTGGCCGGGGTGGGCGGCGTCACCGTCGTCATGCGGGTCGTGGTGGGCGGCGACCCCGTCGTCGGAGGCCATCCGGCTCTCCGAGCAGGCGCGGCACAGCAGCCGCACCGAGGAGGTCCAGTCCTCGGCCGCGTAGCCGGCGTCGGCGACCAGCCGCTCCAGCGCGTCCCGGTCCCCGGCGGTGGCGGCCTGCAGCAGCACCACGTACGTCGGCACCGGGGAGGGCGCCCACAGCTCGATCTCGTCGAACACCGGGTAGGCGACGCCGTCGGTGACCCGCTCGCCGTGCGGGGCGCCGTCGTGCAGCACCACCTCGCCCCAGCGGCGGCCGGAGGAGGGCAGCGGGATGGACAGCACCTCGATCCGGGCCGGGTCCAGCCGGCGGCCCCAGACCACCTCGGACTCGCCGTCCGGGGACAGCCGCACCGGGGTGGTGCCGAGGTCCAGGCTGACCGGGCCGTCCGGCTGCGCGCCGGGGCCGCCGGACAGCTTCAGCCCGTACGCCTGCCAGGCGCGGCGGGCCAGCGGCCAGTCCTGGAGGGCGGTGGCGGTGATGCCGAGGTTCCACCAGTCCGGGGCGCCGTGCTCGCGGTCCAGCAGGGCGACGGCGCGCAGGCCGGCCGAGCGGGCCTGCTCCCAGTCCCGGCGGAACTTGTGCAGCAGGGCGAGGTTGAACCAGGAGTCGGAGAGCCACGGCTCCAGGTCGGCGGCCATCACCAGCAGGGCGCCGGCGTCCTCGTAGCGGCCGTCGCCGATCAGCGTGAAGGCCCGGTCGGTCGTCTGCCGCCAGGTGGCGGACGGCCGGTGCCGTGCCCGGTGGAAGATCCTCACGTTCGTCCCTGCCGTCGTCGTCCGCTCAAGTCCCGTGCCACCGTGCCCGTACCGCCTCGGAGGGCGCCCGGGCCCGGTGCCCCGGGTCGGTGTTCCACGCTACGACCGCATCCAACCACGCCCGCCCCCGCCCGCGCTCCCCACCGCCGAGGTTGGGGCCCGCCCCTCCCCAGCCTGCCTGTCCGATGCCGCCCGCTCAACCCCTGACGGCCGGAACCCGCATCCCGGGCCCCGCGGCGGCGGCCGACGGCCCGGGCCGTACGGGCCCGCGGACCCTGCTCCGCCCGGCCGTACGGGCCCCGCGGACCCGAGTTCGAGGACGGGCGCTAGGGCCTGTCTTCAAACTCCCGTCGTCCGCCCGGAGGGCGGGCGGGGCGGCGTTGGGGTGCGTGCATCGCAAGGCG